>CAMNFW010000016.1 GCA_946537565.1 uncultured Ruminococcus sp.
AATAGTCTCGAAATCGCAGATCAGGGCGATGGTGTAGTTATTATCGGGAGCATCTTTTGAGTTGATAACGAGTTCACCATTTTTAAGTTCCTTTACATTAGCGATAACGTTGTCAAAACGCTTTTGAGCTTCGAGGGCATTTTCGTATTCACTTTTGCCGTCAGCAGCCTTAAGCTTGAACATTACAATATGCTTGATCATGATTTTCTCCTTATTGCGTCATTTCATAGCTCTGATCCATGAGATTGAACAGAGAGGCTTCATCAACACTGCCGTCCAGCAGCACAGAAGTCCATTGTTTTTTATTCATATGATAAGCAGGAAAAGCCTTTCCTTCGGCTATGAGACATTCTCTTTCAGGGATATGGCATTTAAGATTGACCACCCAGACCATTCCTTCGCCCAGACCGAAGACGGAGCGTTTCACTTCCATGAACAGCGCAAACCATTTCCTGCTTTTAGTGTGACGGAGAACGGCGCATTCCGGAGAGCTTTCCCAGGGATAGTCCGGAATGCAGCCATAATTCTCTCTGACATATTCAAAAATTTTATCTTTCATCAGCTGCGGAAAGCCTGAAGAGATTGATTGATCTTGTCCATTTTTTCCTGAGCCTTAGCCAGCTTAGCCTTTTCAGCTTCGATGAGCTGAGCGGGAGCCTTAGCAATAAATCCCTGATTATTCAGCTTTCCGGTGAGGAAGTCGATATCCTTCTGCACCTTAGCCTTTTCCTTTTCAAGGCGTGCGGTTTCCTTTTCCCTGTCAACCAGCTCGTCCATAGGAATGAATATACGGGCAGCATCTGTAACAGCATTTGCACAGTTTTCATGTGACATAGCTGCACCTACCTCAACTGTTGAAGCAGAAGCAAGCTTCTCAAAGAATACAGAGCAGCTGCTGAAAATTTCAGGCTCAGCAGTTTCGATCATGATCTTAGCCTTTTTCGACGGCGGTACATTCATATCTGTACGGACATTGCGGACAGCCTTGATAGCAGAAATAACCTTTTCAAAGGCATTTTCCTCAGCAGAATAATCTATGCTGCTGTCGAAAACGGGATAGCTTTCAAGGATTATCATTGATTTTTCGTTGTTGAGAACCTGCCAGATCTCCTCGGTGATGAACGGCATGAACGGGTGCAGCAGCTTAAGCATACCCTGCATTGCCCAGACGAGAACAGCCTGAGCCTTAGCCATTGTCTCACCGCCAGCCTGGATCCTGGGCTTTGTAAGTTCGATGTACCAGTCACAGTAAACGTCCCAGATGAAGTCATAGATCTTCTGAGAAGCGACTCCAAGCTCGAATTTATCGAGGTTTTCGTTTACTTCCTTTGCCAGCTGGTTGAATTTATTGACGAGCCATTTATCCTCAAGCTCCAGTTCTTCCGGCAGACCGTTGAATTCAAAATCTTCCGGCAGATTCATCATGATGAAACGTGAAGCGTTCCAGAGCTTGTTGGCGAAGTTACGGGCAGCCTTGACCTTATCGTCGATATATCTCATATCATTTCCGGGAGAGTTGCCGGTAGCCAGCATAAAGCGGAGAGCATCAGCACCGTATTCATTGATAACTTCAAGGGGATCAATACCATTGCCCAGGGATTTAGACATTTTTCTTCCCTGAGAATCACGGACGAGACCGTGGATAAGAACGGTGTCGAAGGGAACTTTTCCCATGTTCTCCAGTCCACTGAACATCATTCTTATTACCCAGAAGAAGATGATATCATAGCCGGTAACGAGGGTATTTGTGGGATAGAAATAATCCAGATCCTCTGTTTTTTCCGGAAATCCGAGTGTAGAGAAGGGCCAGAGGGCGGAGCTGAACCAGGTGTCAAGGGTATCAGGATCCTGTCTCATAGGCTTGCCGCACTTAGGACAAACTGCACTGCTTTCCTTTGTAACGACCATTTCACCGCACTCATCGCAGTAAAAAGCAGGTATCTGATGACCCCACCAGATCTGACGGGAAATACACCAGTCACGGATATTATCCAGCCAGTGGAAGTAGATCTTGTCGAAGCGTTCAGGAACAAATTTGGTGTCGCCGTTTTTTACAGCGTCTATAGCGGGGCCGGCAAGGGGCTTCATTTTTACGAACCACTGAGTTGAGACTTTGGGTTCAACAGTAGTACCGCAGCGGTAGCAGGTGCCGACGTTATGGCTGTAGTCTTCTATTTTAACGAGCGCGCCTTCAGCCTCCAGGTCTTCAACGATAGCTTTTCTTGCTTCATATCTGTCCATACCGGCATATTTCGGATAATCGTCAACGATAGTAGCATCATCGTTCATTACATTGATAACGGGCAGGTTATGACGCAGACCAACTTCAAAGTCATTCGGGTCATGAGCAGGAGTGATCTTAACAACGCCGGTACCGAAGTCCATTTCAACGTATTCATCAGCAACAATGGGTATCTCACGGTGAACGATAGGCAGTATAAGCATTTTGCCGACCAGGTCTTTGTAGCGTTCATCGTTAGGATTTACAGCGACAGCAGTATCGCCGAGAAGGGTTTCAGGACGGGTAGTAGCCAGCTCAAGATAACCGTCACTGTCTCTGAGCTTATAGCGCAGGTGCCAGAAATGACCAGCCTGATCTTCATAAGTTACCTCAGCATCGGAGAGAGATGTGCGGCATTTGGGGCACCAGTTGATAATACGCTCGCCACGGTAGATAAGACCTTTTTCGTAATATTTAACGAAAACTTCCTTTACAGCCTTGGAGCAGCCTTCGTCCATTGTAAAGCGTTCTCTTGACCAGTCACAGGAAGAGCCGAGTTTTTTGAGCTGTTCAACGATACGGCCGCCGTACTGTTTTTTCCATTCCCAGGCACGCTTCATGAAGCCTTCTCTGCCCAGGTCTTCCTTAGTAACGCCCTCTTTACGCATAGCTTCGACGATCTTAGCCTCAGTAGCGATAGCAGCGTGGTCTGTGCCGGGCAGCCAGAGAGCGGAATAGCCGTTCATTCTCTTCCAGCGGATAAGGATATCCTGAAGGGTCTCATCGAGGGCGTGACCCATATGGAGCTGACCGGTAATGTTTGGAGGAGGGATAACGATAGTATAGGGTGTCTTTTTGGGGTCTGCCTCAGCACGGAAGCAGCCCTTTTCATTCCATGCGGCATAGATCCTGTCTTCAAAATCCTTAGGATCGTAGGCTTTAGCGAGTTCCTTTGCCATTTTCATATCTCCTTTAATAAAAAGTTTTGATTTTTGCACTGTACAGCTGAAAATAAAAAAGCCCTGAGCGATTAAGCTCAGGGCGGAATATATCCGTGTTACCACCTGAATTCGGAGTTTTCTCCGCACTCTGCAAGGCAAAAACCTCTCTCCCTGTAACGTGGGAAAACGTCACGGATTACACAGCACAGCCTTCGCCCGTGAAGCTCAGAAGCTACTTCAGCTCTTCCCTCACACCGCTTTTCACCAAACAGCGGCTCTCTGAGATCGGGATAGGGAGCATACTCCTCTTCGTCGCAGCTTTTACACTATAAAACAATTATACACGAAGATAAGCCGTTTGTCAAGCCTTTTTTAGACCGGCTGCGATAAAATCTCCCCCCTGCCGGCGGCTGTGGGAAATAATGATATAATATTCATACAGCCTGAGCAGCAAAAATATTTTATAGGTATTGCATTTTACTGAGCAATGTATTATAATAGTATATGGGAAAAACTGAGGCAGAGACAGTGCTTTTTTCGAACGTCACGATAGGAAATAGCTGGAAAAACAGGGGGGATTGGTGCATAGGGTTTACACTTTCTTCTCCGTAAAACTATTTTTCGATACAAGTGCTATATAAAATATGTTGATTTTTGTGTATATTGCTTAAAATATTTTAATTATATATACCGCTATTGACAAGATTATATATTATGATGTATAATTAAAGGTATCAGAAAACCTATTTTGTGATATTCGTCAGTTTTTGCCGAATTCTGTATCCCGGTTTTATGAAATCCATGAATGGAAAACTAAAAAGGAGAAAATTTATATGAAAAGCAATGTGAAAAAGCTAATGGTTTGTGCCGCTTCATTGGGTATGATCGCTGCAATGAGCGCAATGGCAGGTACTCCGACTCATGCAGAAGGTGAAGGAGCTACAGCTTACATTCGTATTCAGGCTGGTCAGAACAAGGATCTCCAGTACAACGGCGTGGGCGCTGTAAATAATACCCTTACTGATGATCAGGTAACAAATGCAAAGATCACAGAAGACGGCAGCTATACAGTTAAGGTGAATGCAGATTCTCTTGGTGAGATCTATCTTCTGGAATTATGTCTCACGGATGTCAGCACCGCTCCTGATGTACAGGCAAGCCTTGATTTCTTCAAAATAAACGGCGAAGAAGTTTCTCTTTCAGGCGAACCTGATATTTCAGCAAGTGATGACCACAATTCTATTTCACTCCAGTTATACTATGAAGACGGCGGTGTAAAGCTCTTCAACAGAGATGATTACCTTGATGCAACAAGCATTGAGATCGGCTTCACTGTTACAGGCTACCCCACAGAAGAAACTACTACAACTACCGAGGCTACAACTACTGCCGCTACAACTACAGCTGCCACAACTACAGCTGCAACAACTACCGCTGCTACAACAGCTCAGCCTAAAGAAAATCCTGCTGACAACAAAACTGGCGACAAGTCTGTTACAGGAATTGTTGTTACTGGAATTGCAGCAGCTGCTGTAATGTTCGCTGTAAGAAAAAAGGAAGACTGATAAAGTACATATTTTAAGCCGGTTGTGAGGGCAGAACACACTGCCTGTCCTGGCTTTTTGCAGGCATTTATTATTGATAGCAGCTTGAGCTTTCAGCTGCATCCGATAAATGCCTGTTATATTAGCTGCACTGTGTTGAATCTGTGAAAAGACGGTGCTCGCAAGATCATATTTAGGAGGAAGTATTTTGTTAAACTTAAAGGGAAAACTGGTTCGTGTTTTTTCTGCCTGCTGCGCTCTCGTGCTGACAACAGCCTGCGGTGCGCTTCCTGAAACATATCCGACGGTAAAAGAATATATTCTTTCAGCAGAAAGCGAACCTGATAAGCAGAGATTTGATATCAATTTCTATTTCCAGAATAATGAGAATACTCATTGCATCAAGGGCGGAACAGCTAACGATTTCTTTAAGAATCTTTTTGGCGATGAGGACGGAAAAGCCGGAATCATCAGCAATATGAGAAATTCAGAATCTGAGGATTATGTTCTTTCATATGACCCGACTACAAAACAGTATGGACTGGAGAAATACGATCCTGCTGAGTATGACAACAACAGTCTTATTTCAACTATCGAGAATTATCGCATTGACGGCGCAAAGGGCGGAGATAAAGAGAATTTTTATATTCTTGGCGATAATTTCGGAGACATTGATTCCGGAGCCCGTTCCAACGGCGGTATCCTCAAGCTCATTGTTAACGAAATGAAAAAATCTGTACCTCCTGCAAATGCTCCGGCTGAAGAGGGGGAAGCTCCTGAAGCAGATGAAGCAGCGGAAGAAACTGTTGATTCCATGTTCGACCCCGATGCAGTAAGCGTAATATTTACCGACCTTAGTGAAGGAGCTATCGGAGAAAGAGCAAAGGAGATTTATCAGCTTTATTCTTCAAGACCGGAGTATTCAGCCTGCATACTCTCTGCAAAGCTTATCACCGAAGAGAATCAGCTTGTCTGGATAACAGCCTCCAACAGCTCTGAGCCTTCTTTTGCTCCAACAGAGAAAAGAGGCCGTATGTATTACCTGCTGATCCTCGGACCCAGCGCTGATATGGGTATATTCGTGGATAACTTCAAACAGACCCTTAACGATAAGGGCTGGGTTCAGAACGGCAAGCTTGAAACTGAAAACAGATCTTATTATATATCCGATCTTTATTTCAAGGTCGAGGATTTCAATTTTGACAATGATATAAAGTGCAATTCTCTCATTTCAGGTGAGGCGGACCTTTCAGGCATGGACGATCAGCAGATCTTTGAGAACTCTATCGTAAGACTTGAAGAAGTTCCTGTGAAGGAGTCTGCATTTGCCGCAGATTCTTTACTCAGAGATCAGGTTCATGAGTACCGTTATGTCAAGGATACCGGAAACTACAAGATAAAGGGCTACAGAAGTGAAGGCCTTAGCTATGACGACAGTTCTACAAAGGATTTTGCTCTTACAATGGAGCTTGATAAAATAGTTGACAAGGGCAATGTTATCTCTGACAATACCGATGTTAATTATACCTTTGGAAATGTTGAGAATATCGGTATTTACGTTGAAAAAGACGGAGAGTGGGTGCCTATGGACAAGATCCACAAAGAACGTTTCTTCAAGCGTATTAACATAACAGATAAGTGCTTCAAGCAGGAAAATGATGAGTGGATAGAGATAACTCAGGAAGAGTATGATGAACTCATCAAGGTCAAGAATGATATCGCTATCACTGATTCACGCCGCAAGCCTGTACTGAAAAAGACCAGCGTGCTTAATATCATTTCTGATAATGCCGATGAGTGCGATCAGCATAACGTTTATATCACAGTGCCGATATGCCAGCGTGCTATCCTGCCAAATTATATCATCAGTGAGCCTGGCTCAACAAACGCATGGGTTAACGGCTACTGCAATAACAGCGATAAGACAGCCAATACAGTAAAAACAAACTTCTTCAATGAATTCTATGAGGGATTATTTGACCTGGTAGTTGCAGGCTCCCGTGATGACAAGAATATCCGTGTTGATGAGTATACCGCAATTGATACTCAGATCGACGTAATGAAGATACTTATTGAAGACGTTCACTGATCGGAGAATGTATGAAAAAAGAAGAAACTGAAGAAAAAAATGACTTGCTTCTTATTATAATATGTATAGTTCTTCTTGCAGTGGCTGTTCTTTCTATCGGATTCACGATCACGATGATGCTTGCTGGTTCCGGAAATGTGGAAAAAGCAGAGGAAACCGCAGCTGAAACTGCACCTCCTGTTTTAACAGCTGTTCCCAGTGAAACTCAGCCGCCGTCAGTACCAGAAGTGACTATTCCGGCTGATGCAACTGAACCTGCTGTTCCGGAAACCATGCCCACTGAAGATATTTCTGATGAGCCGGAGACTGATGATCATTCAGAGGAAATAGAGGAGCTTATCAACAGCATGGAGCTGAGAGATAAGGTCTATCAGCTGTTTATAGTATCGACCTCTAAGTATAATGCTTATGATTATTCAGCTGCACCTGTCGGCGGAGTTATATATCTTGCTGATGATCTCACACCGAATCAGTATGAAACTCAGCAGATGATCGCTCAGGCACAGTCCAATGCTCAGAGCTATAACAGCGGAATCGGAATGTTCATATGTGTAGATGAAGAGGGCGGAGATATATCCAGAGTTTCAAATACCTACGGAATGAACTCTATCTCAGCTGCGGCGACCCAGACTGCTGACGATGCGTATCAGAATTCAGTGTATATGTCAACATATCTGGAACAGCTGGGATTCAATGTAGATTTTGCTCCGGTGGCAGATGTTAATATAGGCGGCATGAGCGAACTTGTTGGAGATAACAGAATGTTTGGCTCAGATGCTGAGGATGTTGCAGATAAGGTCAGCAGTTTTGTTCAGGGTATGCAGCAGAGTGGAAAAGTCTCTGCCACACTTAAGCATTTCCCCGGTCTTGGTGCCGCAAGCGATAATACGCATACATCTCTTGTGGCTGATATCAACCGAACCCTTGATCAGCTCAGAGCTGAGGAATTTATTCCATTCAGTGCAGGCATAGAGGCAGGAGCTGATTTTGTGATGATCGGTCACCAGATGATAAGCGGCGCAGGCATTGATGAACCGGCAGATCTTTCTGAAACTGTTATCACTGACTGGCTCAGAGGTGAGCTGGGATTTGAAGGCATAGTGATCACTGATGCTCAGAGCATGAACACTGTATCCGGAAACTATACCTCCGGAACAGCAGCTGTTGAATCCATAATGGCTGGAGTTGATATTGTTCTTGAACCGCAGTCTCTTGAAGAAGCTGCAAATGCAGTTATGAACAATATTGATGAAGAGATGATCAATGAGAGACTCAGGCGGATCTTACAGGTAAAATATAAATTAGGCTTGATATAATTAGTTTAACAGAATGGAGTTTAAGTTATGATACGTTTTTTTAGAGTGAATAATGGATTGCCAGCTACGGCAAGAGTGGCTCCTTTAAGAGCCAACGGTCTGGTTTTCGGCATAATAACAGGACTTATATTTGCACTTATAAATGCTGCTATCATGACATTCCTTATGCACAAGGGAATGCCTCTTGGAGAAAGATGCTTCTGCTCATGGTCAAAGGTGATAATTTTCTCTGTCGCAGTATTCATACTCATAGCAGTATTTGAATTTATCGGATTTGCAATATATCTCAGAAAATCCGCACAAATGGCAATGGTAAATAACCCGCAGATGAAAGCAAGATGGAATAACGGCGGAAGATTCAGATGGTTCCTTGGTACACTTCTGGGCTTCACACTTGTACCGCTGCTTATAATATTCTTTCTTGTTACATTTTTTGTAGACCAGAACAACAACTGGCTGTGGTTTTTCCACACAGATGCAGGAGTAAATTTAATGGGCGTTCTTTGCGTGGTATGTGCTCTTATAGGCGCAGTGCTTACCGGTGTTCTTACAAGACTGGGATATTCAGTATAAGGGGGAGCTGGTATGGGACATCATACAATAATGAGATTCTGGAAAGCTAACCGCAGCAGAGGAATATGTTCTATAATGCTTGCACTGCTCAGCTGGGCGGCATTCAGTGTGGTAGTATACTTTGTTGGTGACGGAAGCTCATATCTTGCAGATGTGCTGATACTATGCGGAATACAGCTTGCCCTGATGATATGGCCGATGATAGAATACCTGTGGTTTTTCCATAGGGTCTCAAGTATGCACGACCGATACAAATGGTATATATGGGCAGTGGCAATGACGGTAGTATCGCTGATCGTTATATTTACCATAGACGGATACCTTTCTCATGTAGGACTTGAAACGATCCTCAGCATAGTCCAGGTATTATTGGTGATCTTCATACCGAGACTGGTGTGGACACCGGCTTGATACAATATAAAAATAAGGAGATGATTTGTTTATGAATAAAAGAACAATAGCTAAATTCTGGCGCTCATATAAGGATAAGGGTATAAAGAGCATAGTCTTAGCCCTGCTTCTCTGGATTGCTTCATCTGTTGGTATATTTTTTATACTACGCAGTTATGTTCCCAGCGATTTTGAAGTGTATTTTGACGATAACGTGCTTGCAGTTACATTGATACTCAGCGGAGTGACATTAGTACTTACGATAGTTCCAATGATAGAATACCTCTTTATTTTCCACAGAAGAGCAGGAATGCACGACCCTTACAGGTGGTTCATATTTCCGATAGTATTCGGAATAATCGCACTTATCACAATTTGTGTACTGAATAATATTCTGATCTATTTAGGCTGGATAGCAGTTATACAGATCGCAGACATCGCACTGGTAGTATTGCTGCCCAGATTATTATGGGCTCCGTAAAAGAACAAGCTGCTGATCAGACAATTCAATGGAACAAATACATTCATGTATTTATACGGCAATATACACAGGCATTAATTTAACTAATAATTATTGACACCCACGGGTGTTTAAGAAAGGAATGAAGAACTAAAATGAGAATCGAATTCAAAGCGTACGGAGGTACTGGCTCGCTAATCGGAAAATCTTTTGTGACCCTGCTGGCTCTGAACTCAGCAAATCTTGCAGACAATACCAATGATGAGTGCGTTGTTTACATCATGGACTATGATGATGTAAAGAGTGCATCAGGTGTAACAGACGGCGAAGTTCTTTCAGATGCGATAGCAAATTACCAGCTCCTTCATGACAGAGGACTTGGCTTCCTGGCTCCTGTAAAGCTTACTCAGGACACGACAACCCTTAAGGCTGTAAGAAATAAGGCGTACGGAATGGGCGAAACTGAATACAGCCTTAATTCGCTTTTTGCAAAGGGAGCAAACAGCCAGGAGATCAAGGAACTGCTCACCTCTGCTTTCACCTCAGATCCTACAGACCCTGAGAAAAAGGCTGAATTTGAAATGTCCAATGCTAACGGCTGTTACGGTGACCTGGCAGTTAACGGATTCATCAGCGAGAGACTGCTGGCAAGCAAGGCATTTGAAAAAATGGGCGCTTATACTAATCTCGGAACTAATCTTAAAGATGCAAAGGTATTCTATGCTGGCTCTACTGACGGCGGTACAGCCAATACAATGATAGATAAAGATATAGAATCTCTCATAAACTTTATTAATACCAATACAAGTGAACCTACAGACGGAAGCCGTAGCTTTGGAATATACGGACTTCGTACAACTCCGTACAGCAAGTTCAAGCTTGAAGGCGATCCAGCTCAGGTATCTAAAACCAGGGATATTCTCCGCAATAAATTTGAAATGGCAAAGGGCGTTCTGGAGAATATCGAAAACAGAAACAGTGCTTCTCTGAATGACCCGAATTTACCATCTTATTATTACCTCAGACAGAATGGTCAGGGTCACCCGTATTGGCTGGACGGTCTTTTCATTTCTTCAAATTCTCATCTTGATCTCACTGCAGATCAAGCTCATGCGGATCAGCAGTATCACCCGGCTCATATGGTAGAGTTTGCACTTGCACAGCAGGCAATGGACGTTATTGCAAACAGAGTTGACTTCGATTTAAATAAGGATCACATCTACTCCTACAATGACGGTGCTGACGAATCAACTGCAAGCCCGATCACTCTCGGAAGTTTCTTTGAGAGTCAGCATGTAAACTACAATTTCACTTATTATACTTATGAAGTTGCAAACAGCGGAAGCACGAGCGTTAGCGTATCTCTTTCAGCTTATATCCGTGCAATTCTTCTTACTCTTGTAACTATCAGAAGCGACATGATAGGTGATTTCAGAAACTATGAGCAGACTGGAATGAGATACATAAGAGATTTATTCCACCATGCGAGAGGAGCTGAGACAGTTACCTGTCCCCTTGTTGCAGATGAGCTGGAGACATTCCTGGAGGAAGCAAAGTTCCTTGTTATGAATCTGGTGGATATTCAGGAATATTCAAAGTTTGGCGGTACAAGACAGGTGGTAAATCTTGTTGAACCATGTATTAAGTTCCTTTATGATTCAGATACACTTGGCAATTCCATAACACCTCCTGCTGGAGCAAAGCTTTTTGTAAATCTGACAGCTAACGGAACATATGAGATCGTACTTGGACAGAACCAGATCCCTTCTATTCTGGCTGAATTTAACAGTATGCCATGGGCACCGGGTGGAGGATTATTTAAACTAAGTGGAATGCATCTTGATGATTACGATGTTTACGTTAACAGCAGCGCTCCTACTCCAAAGCAGACCGCAAGAAATATTGCACATAATATGATAAGACGTCTTTTTGAGGTTTATCTCGAAAAAATCAGAGCAACAGGAACGGCTAATTAAAGTTGTACTTATTAATATATTTACGAAAGGAAGAAAACCAGTATGAGTTATGTACATCCCTGCGATGGTGCGTTTACCGCAAAGGGTACTCAGCCTATTGATATAAATATGCTGAAGAGCGGCATTGAAGAGTGGGCGCGCAAGTCCGATGCCGAAATCAGCGGTGCACCTACATATAAATCCAACAACAATACAGCAGCATATTTCAATTTTATGAGGATACAGGACAGAAACCTCAATATTAATGAGTTCGTCAGAATCCCTGACCAGCCAAGGTTCAATGATATCCGTAAGTTTGCGATCATCGCTGCAAATATCCTGCTCAGTCCCTTCAATGACAACCTTAATATCGGTGTTCGCGTGGTGGACTATAACGCCTTCTGCGGCAATCAGACTGATCTTGCACAGGCTTTCAAAAAATGGGCAGATGAAATCGACCCGGAGGCAAACGGTGAACTGGTAGAGATATATGCAACTTCAGATAATGTTGATTATCCTATTGCATTCTACTCTGAAAGCAGACTCAGAATATATCCCAGAAATACTATAAATCCTGTAGTTTCTCACAGCTTCTTAGGCTGGGACGATAGACCGGCACCAGGACTCAATAACTATACCATGAAGGCTTTCAGGGAAGCACTTGTGGACGTTCCGCTGGGACCGAAAATGCTTTATGCAGAGCTTCAGGATCCTAATGCAGGACTTAATCAGGTAAATGCTCTTCAGGCTCTTGCCCTCTGGCTGGCATCTCCTGAGAATGGTTATGAAGTACTCAATCCGAGGACAAGGACACCAATGAAGCTTACAGGCGATCCTCTCTCTGTTATCATCGACAACAGAGCAGTTTCGATCAAGCTTCCTATGTTCCCTGCACCATACGGTATCGGAACAGCAAAGGTGCCGATATTCTCGGAAAAGCTTCTTATCATCAATGATAACAAGAACGTTCAGGACGGCAAGTATGGTCTTTGCCAGCTGGATAACCAGAAGCTCGGAAAAAGTCCTGCTGACGGCAGATTTGCAGTTATTCCGCCTATAAGCCCTGAGCTTATCAAGGTAATAAAGGAAAACTCACAGAATGTAATATTCAAGGGCTGTTCTGTTGAAAAGAAGGACAAATGCTATTCTGTTACAATTATCCTGGATATTAACGGCACTCCTTGTATTTATCCCGGTGAGTATGCAGCCGGCAATGTTAAGTGGTGTGCAAACTTCCCGCTGTTCACCGTACTTTCAACATCTGACCAGCCGTTCCCGTCAAGACTTTACCGCTGCGATTATGCGCCGGTTGAACAGATGCCGAGATCATTCATCGACGGCAGAGATGAAAACCTTGAAATGGGCTTCAATCAGCTCAGACACGGTGCATTTGACAACTTCGAGATCAAGTGTGATCCTAACAACAGAAAGTTCTATCTTGACTTCAATCCTGTTCCGGACACTACTGTATTCTCATATTTTGGTGTAAGGTACTATGATAACGCTACCGGCAATGTGATCTCATTCGGTTATATGTTCTTCGATGTAACTGATCCTGCTAACTCATTGTACAGCACCTGTGCAAACGCTTCCTCTACAGCTGTAATTATCGACAATACCAATAATGTTGCCAAGATCGCCGTAATGAAGCCAAATGCACCTATCGAGGACTATGATGTCTATAACGATAAGATCCTCTTCTTCAACAGCAATTCACGTTCTGACTTTAATGTTAACAATGGTATGTCATGGGGCGAAAACGGAAAGACTCTGTTCTCTGTAATGAACGATACCAGATTTGCCCTTGCACCGTTCAGCCGCGAATTTTCAAGAATGCTGGCAAATAAGAGCATCAGCATTACTGCTGCTGATCTCCATCCGTCAGGAAGCAACTGGGAATTCTCAGTAACCTTTGCACACACAAAGGGAGCAGCAATAATGCTTCAGGCTCCGATAAAGGTATTTGATTCTGAGCATCAGTATCTCTGTGAGAATCCTCCTTTCCTCTATGCTGTAGATACCTTTGATAATCAGAACAACTCCGGCTATGAGGTCGTTCTTGTTCCGAATATGAGAGTCGGCACAGAGACAAAGAACACTCTTGTACCTGTTGACTCTAATGAAATGACTTTCAGAATTGACAGAGATGAGCTTAATCCTTCACAGTTCATAACTGTTGATCCTTCTGATATTAATCCCAGCGCATATATCCAGGTATATATGGATAATAACAATTACTTCGGTCAGATAGGTCTTCCTATTAAGAAGTACAATTGGTCAGTAGGCTTCAATTCACTTACCGACTCCGCTACAAACTGTGCAGCTGTACTTCTTGTAAATGACAAGGGACCTGGAGTTCCGAAGGAGATAATCACCGGACGAGTATTCGATGACAATATGCTGCTCATACCCATTGATGAGACCAGACTTTCAAGAGCCGGCAGCGATATCAAGGATAAGAATAATATTGTTGCAAGAAGCGATGAATTCAAGGCATGGCTGGACAGCGGACTTATTGTAGGCGTTAATAATATGCCTAACAATAAGAACTATGCTGCTATATGTCCTCTCAGCATGAGAATGCTCCAGAATCTTACATCTGGTACTCTTAAGCTTTCAAGCCTTCAGCAGCCAGAGGTCGAGTTCAAGATCGACCAGCAGGACGAATACTATATCGCAAAGATATGGATAGAAGGCAAGACAGATCCTTTCGTAATGAAATATCATGAGGACGCAGTTGTAAAGTGCGACAACCTGCCTTACATCACTGCCCTTAAGGATAAGAGCGAGAGAGGATTTATCGCAAGATTTGAGAATGAGATCACTGCTAAGGATTCTTCAATGAGCCCTGACGCTATCGACAGCTCAACTATCGAGATCGACTGTATCGATGGTGAAAGAATAAGCAGAATAAAAAAATCCAGCGTCAAGGAATCAAGCTATGTTGAAGTTGACGGCAAGGACGTTGTACTTCGCCTCAATGTAAAGCCAGGTGTTGTATGCCACACACTGTTCAGCATGGCAAATGCGTTCAACGAGGGTGTATACTGCGTAAAATCCGACTTCACCGGTTCACAGCATATCTTCGACTTCAACGTTGAGGAAAACGGACAGGCGACAGTAAGAGAGGTTGAGGTATTCACTGAGTATATGCTCTGGACACCTATCGAAACCACAAAGTTTGCCAACGATGCAGATGCTATTGATCTGGGTAAAACCGGAAGAAACGACAGACGGCTTTATTCTATCCCGATCACTATGGAATTCTCCAAGCTCATGGAGGAGAGAAATATCAGCATTCCGGCATACTCCAATGTAAGCTATTATACAGACCCTGAGAAGCCGGAAAATGGTATCAGCACAAAGCCCACAGAAGCAAGAGCAGGACTTTATGTTGCTATCTCACTGACAGGTATCAAGGGTACAGCTTCCAAGATCGTTAAGAAATTTGATGATGCGAAGATCATCTCCTTTGATAAATATGCACTGCCTACACTGACAGTATTCCCGTTTGTAAACTTTGTTGCAGCGAGAAATAACAATACTGTCTCTGGCGGATTCGCTCCGCAGCTGGTAGGAAAGAGTCTCTGGAATGAATACTCCTATGCTAAATTCACTCCTGCCAACAAGACACCGCAGGCTCAGAATCCGGGCAGAAGAGATCCTCTTGGCTCCCGTGTTGAATTCTGGATCGGCGGCAAGAGAGTTGACTTCAAGGAGCGCTGCACAAAGATCATGGAAATGAACACAAGTGCAGACAGAGCTATTATGGAGATAGCAAAGGTTGACAGATGGGGCACATATATCCACATGAAGTACGATGGCTCCAGCAAGTATGCTCCGGCTCAGCCGAATGATCAGCTGCTGGACGGCAAGGAGCTTGGCTGCATCATCATGAAGCCTCAGAAGGAAACACCTGTATATGCTGAGCAGGGTGCTGAGGTCGGTGTTGACTTCGGTACAAGAAATACTATCATTGCTATAAGAACTCCTAACGGCTGGAGCTACCCATATCACGGACGTGTAGAGCTTCAGCAGACGATCATTCCCGGCATGGCTCCGTCTGTATTTGAGGAATTCTCAAACCTCAGCTATATACCTCATTTTGATCCGACAAGCCGTTCAACAGCAGTTGACCATGGTCTTGGAGTAGGTGAAGGTAAGTTCTCGTCAACTGTTATGCTTTATTCAGATGCTACAAGAGTTTCAACTATACCTCTTACACCTTATGATCTTGGCTTTGTTCCTAATGTTCAGGGTGATGTTCTTGAGAAGCTGATGAATGGTCTCGGCGGCGGTGCAAACATGGGCAGTGCGCTGGGCTTCTACAGCGACCTTAAGATCTCTACAGCAAAGGGCAAGAGTTTTAATGCTGCTGTTATGGACAGAAATGTTAGACTGTTCATTAAGAGCCTTATGTTTCATATTATTCTTAACTGCTACCAGATGAGCTGCGGCTCTATAAGAATACGCATATCTGTACCTTCTGAGCAGTTTGTTGCAAGTATTAAGGAAGTATGGAAGGAAGCAAAGCAATTCATCAGCGGCCTTATGCCTGCTGGTGCAGGAGATAAGATCGAGATTGGTTATTATGATACCGAGGCAAGAGCGCTGTTCACATATCTTCAGAAATCGCCGAATATAGGTAACTATATACCTAAATATTCTGCTATTACTGACGGCGGTGACGGTACTTATGACTTCACTATAAATGAGATCAAGGACGGCAAGCTGGTTCTCAGTAAGGACAGAGATTCTGCATTCTCACTGAGGTATGCTGGT
>CAMNFW010000017.1 GCA_946537565.1 uncultured Ruminococcus sp.
TTTGCATGAGAATGTCTTTTCCAGTCTTCTTGCTTTTCTTGCTTTTTCGTAGCAATCGCTGCTGCGGCAGATATAAGCACCTCTTCCGTTTTTCTTTCCGACGAAATCAAGGCTTATCTCGCCCTCCGGCGATCTCACCACACGCATCAGTTCTTTTTTTGGTTTCATTTCATTGCAGCCCAGACACATTCTCATGGGTATTTTTTTAGGCTTCATGCTCATTCTTCCTCAGCATTTTCATCAGCTGTCTCAGCATCTGCATTTGTCTCAGCATCTGAATTTACCTCAGCCTCAGCATTCACCTCAGCCTCTGCATTTGCCTCAGCTTCCGGCTCTTCAGCTGCCACTCTCTCAGCTGACTTCACAGAAGGATCCATTTCCGGAGCTTCCTCACCTGTCAGCACATCAAACTGCGGCTTGATATCAATTTTGTATCCTGTAAGCTTTGCTGCAAGCTTTGCATTCTGACCCTTGTTGCCGATAGCCAGAGACTGCTGGTTATTGGGAACTATTACAGTACAGGTCTTTCCCTCAAATGAAGTGATGACAGTCTTAAGAACCTCAGCAGGTGCAAGGGCTCTTGCGATGAATTCCTCCGGAACTTCGCTCCAGGGAATGATATCTATCTTCTCACCGTTAAGCTCATTGACAACAGCTGTGATTCTTGCTCTCTTCGGACCTATGCAGGCACCGATCGCATCAACGTTAGGGTCCTTTGACCATACAGCGATCTTTGTTCTTGAACCGGCTTCACGGGAGATAGACTTCACCTCAACTGTACCGTCATATATCTCAGGCACCTCCAGCTCAAACAGACGCTTTACCAGGTCTCTGTGGGTACGGGAGATCTTCACGATAGGCTTTTTGCTCTTCTCGATGATGCCGGTGATATAAACCTTGACGATCTGACCTTCCTTAAGCTCTTCGTTGGGGATCTGTTCATTTCTGAAAAGGTAAAGCTCAGTGCCGTCGTACTCAACAGTAACATTACCTCTGCCAGGGTCGATCTGCGAAACCTTGACAGCAATGCAGTCATGCTCCTTGCTCTCAAACTTTGAAAGCACCTGCTCACGGCTTATCTCTCTCAGATCGCCCTTAATGGACTGCTTTGCAGAAAGGGCTGCCATTCTTCCGAGCTTTGAGATATCTATCTCCTTAAGGATAGTACCGCCAACAACAGCGTTAGGATCTTTCAGCTTTGCCTCTTCGATATTTATCTCATTAACGTCGATAGGTTCATCGTCGATAATATCCTGAACGATATACATTGCGAACTTTTTAGTAGCTGGGTCGATCTCAACGCTTATCCTATCTTCACTGTGGGGATAAGCCTTTCTTGCGGCTTTAAGCATAGCGGACTTTACCTTTTCGATAAGGACCTCAGTGCCGACGCTGTTTTCTTCTCCGAGCTTTGCCAGAGCCTCGAAAAAATTATCCATTGTTATTCCTCCATTATAATGTTATTGCTTTTCAGCTTATTCAAACTCAAACCAGAGCTTTACGAAGGCGATGTCTGAAAGCTGATAGGTATGCTCATTGCCTTCCTCATCCTTAACGGTGACAGAATCCTTGTCGGCACCGGTAAGGTAAGCAGCTGTTTCCTTAACTCCGTCAACGGCTCTGATAAAGCGTATACGCACCTTATCACCCATACACACCTGAAAATGGTCTTCTTTCAGAAGCTCTCTCTCCAGACCTGCCGAGCCAACCTCCAGCATATAGCTCTGCGGGATAGGATCAGCCTCATCAAGAACTGTGTTCACCGGTTCAGTGACTCTTTCGCAGTCCTCGATAGTGATACCCTCATCCTGATCAATGAAGATCCTCAGATACCACGATGCTCCTTCCTTCACATAGCTTACGTCCCAGAGATAGTAGCCCAGTTCATCAGTTATCGGCTTAACAAGGTCATAGACCTTTTTTTCTGTGCCGCCGAATTTTTTCAGCTTCATAACATTCTCCTTTCTCTCTGATGAGGACAAAGCCCTCATTACAAACGAAAGACCGGAAATTTCCGGTCTTGAGCTTAACTATCATACATATTATACCACCGCTGTTCAAAAAAATCAAGGGGTTCCGGGATTTTTTTTAAAAAAACTTTTATTTTTTGCCAATGAAAGATATATCTGCTCAATGCCATCTACTTTATATAGTAAGCAGTGCATTGAAAGCGTGTTTTAGCTTTACAACTGTCAGCGTTTTTTCAAATATTTTGCCAAATCCAGAAACGGCGATATATAGCCAAAAATTGACACTTGTCAGGATTTTTGAGCTTCAAAAAAAGTTGTAAGTATATGCTATTATATGCCTTTGCTTATTATAGCCGTTGAAAAATATTTTTCGTGAGTTTTAGCTAACAAACACCACTTGATTTTTCAAAAATATATGATAAAATATAATTAACAGGTAACCAATCCTAAAAAATACTTAACGGAGGTGCTATTATGGCATACATTATTTCAGACGATTGTGTAATGTGCGGAGCTTGTGAGGCTGAGTGTCCTGTAAGCGCAATTTCAGAGGGTGACGGAAAGTATCAGATCGATGCAGATACTTGTGTAGCTTGCGGTGCTTGTGCAGGTGTTTGTCCCGTTGGCGCTCCCAGCGAAGAATGATCAGTAAAGCTGATATTTACACATGAAACATGACTGCCGGACTCGTTCCGGCAGTTTTTTTATTTCAGATACGCACGCTGCTGAACCTCACCGCTGTAAAATGCCGCTAAGTATCTTTGGGCAGTTCGTTTTCCAGACGTCAGAGGTGAAATGCACGCTAACTGATATAAAGTCAAATATTAATCTTTCAGTTGACAACGTCCTGTATTATGTGTTATACTATTAATGCAATCATTTCGATCCATTAATTCTGGAGGTCAATTATAATGAAAAAATATATATTCCCGACACTTATGCTGTCAGCAGCTATTTTTGCCGCAGCATCTGTCAGCTGCTCAAAAGAAAAAAATTATTCCGATAAGTCCGTCAGCGACACCACCTCTTATACCGCTTATGAAAATGCAAACGAAAGACCTACTGCTGCCACTCAGGAAGGTCTCGCAAGCAATGAGATAAACGTTGGTGTTGCAGAGTCTGCTGATGAAAACCAGACTACTTTCAAGCTCAATTCCGTTATTGATTCCGGTGAAAAAACTGAGGACGGCAGAAGATATTTCTATCTCGATGTTACTATCGGCAACTCCTCTTCCGAAAGCTATGAGCTGAACTGCCTGAATAATTTTTATATCCTTCTCCCCGACGGCTCTGAATCCCATTTCGATATCAGGACCCAGATCTTCGCTGATTCAAATTACAGCGACAAGTACTTTGTCAACCCCTTCACCGTTCCTGCCAACGGTGAGCTGAACGGCTACATCGGCGGTTTCCTTATCCCAGAAGGCGTTGATACTATGACAGTTTGCTTCTTCCCGACTCAGAACAATAACACTAACAAATCCAGTGTTATCAAGTGCGAGGTTAGTGCAGATGATATCATTAGTCTGCCGGCTGATCTTGCAGGCTGATAAAAAATTTCTAATTATTTATGCTAAAGCTATCCCTGTGCAGAAATGTACAGGGATTTTTTCAGCTTTATTTTCCAGCGCTTAAGTCAGCTCTCTGCATTATGAATTAGCTGAAAGCTCCTTTCTCGCTGACAGCCATACCGACAAAAGATATACCGCTCCCCCAATGCAGACCGGTATAAGCAGACTGATAAACCCAGAAGCTCCCGGTCTTTGAAGTATATCAGATACCAGCCACACCGCTCCGCCGCACATCGCTCCTGAGTAGACTACCGCAAGAAGCGGAGTTATATCCGGAGCCGTTCCGGTATATTTAAAGTATATCCACAGTGACAGCACTGCTATAACTCCATAGCTGACTGATGTGGAAAGTGCTGCTCCCTCTGCTCCAATAAATGGTATCATCGCTATGTTTCCTGCCAGCTTCACCGCTGTGCCCATCAGCATTATTTTCAGCGGAACGTCTGCCCTTCCAACAGCCTGTAACATACTGAATACCGTTGAACTTATACATAAAAGCACCATTCCCGGCATCAGCAGTCTCAGAGGCTCTGCACAAAGCAAGGCTTCATCTGTCTGACGTGAAAATAAAAACAGAAGTATCTCCTTCGACAATACCCCTATCCCCACTGCCGACGGAACAGCTATAAACGCTGACCCGAACAATGCCTGTGAGGTGCTGTGTTTCAGCAGTTCCATATCCTTCTTTTCCCAGGCTGAGGTTATGTAAGGCAATGCACCTTTCCCAAGCATATTCGTAACCGAAGGCACAAGATTGAAAACCGTCAGCGCTATCCCTGCAAATGAACCGTATATGAACTGCGGCATATCCTCCGGCGAGATCCCTGCCGGCGGTTTTATATTTGTTCCGAACTTTGATATGCAGCCTATCATCGTCCACATATCTATCAATGCAGTCAGATTCGTCACCACCGCACTTATCCCCACAGGCAGCGCAGTTCTTACCAGCTCAGCCGCTATCTCCCTGTGAGACTGAATATGACTTTCACCTTTCAGCTTCGGACTTCTCCTGAATATCCCCATGATGCCAAAGAATATCACCGCTCCCAGCGATGACAATGACACTCCAAGTATTCCGGCTGCCGCTGCTAATGCCCTTATGTCTGTCATGCCCGGAAAATAAACTATTATCTCCCTGCCGTGAGCCGAAACATATCCACTCAGACACAAGCCTGCTCCTGCCTTCACTATCCCCTCGAAAACCTGTGATGCCGCCGTGGGATACATATCCCTCATGCCTTCGTAATATCCCCTTTCAACTGCCGTAACACAGCCGAAAAGTACTGACGGCGCTATCATCATCACTGCCAGTGCTGCCTGGTCATCGCCTACTGAATACTCGCTGATTTTTCCTGCCAGCAATGCAACTGCTCCGCCGCCTGCCAGTCCTGCCGCTGAAAAAAGCAGATGTGCCGTCCGTCTTATCCTTCTGACATTTTCATACATTCCAAGTGCAATACTCTGGGCTGTAAGTCTTGCCACCGCCGACGACAGTCCTGTGACCGTCAGCGCATAAACCGGCATGAATACACTGTATGCACAGCTGAAATAACTCATTCCAACTCCGCCAAGAATATTCGTCAGCGGTATCTTGAACAGTGCTCCCAGCAGTTTTGCTGCCACCGCTGAAAGCATCAGTATAACGGAGCCTTTGAAGAAATTCTGCTTTTTCAAATATCCTGGCCTTCCTTCCTGACAAAAAATTTTTCATCATTTCATAAAAATATATGTTGCAGAATTGGAAAAAATGTGTTATAATATAAGGTGAGTTATTGTGAACGTAATTGTTGCAATGATAATTAATAAAAGGTATATCTTTTTCCAAAAAAATATATACCTCCGGAAAGGCTGGTAATTTTTAAAAATGGAATACAAATTTTCCGATAAAGTCAGCGGTCTTAAGGCTTCTGCCATAAGAGAAATACTTAAATTCACAGCAGATCCTTCTGTTATCTCCTTTGCCGCCGGAAACCCCGCTCCAGAGGCTTTCCCAAAGGAAGAGATCGCTGAGATCTCCGCTGATCTTCTGAAAAATGACCCTATTCTTGCTCTCCAGTACAGCATCACTGAGGGTTACACTCCCCTTCGTGACTTCCTTAAGGACTGGCTGAAAAGCAAAAACTGCTTCCACCCGGAATTCGATGACCTTATCGTTACCTCCGGCGGTCAGCAGGCTAATGAGCTTTCATGTAAAGTGCTGCTCAATGAAGGCGATACTCTTCTCTGTGAGTCTCCTTCATTTATCGGTTCACTGAACGCTTTCCGTTCATACAATGTAAACCTGGTAGGCATCGACATGGAAGATGACGGCATTGATCTCGAAAAACTGGAAAATGCCCTTAAGACTGAGCCTAATGTAAAGATCCTCTATCTTATTCCGAATTTCCAGAACCCCACTGGCAGAACAATGTCTTTTGAAAAGAGAAAAGCTGTCTATGAACTCGCCTGCAAGTACGATTTCATCATTCTTGAGGACGACCCCTACGGTGAGCTGAGATTCGCCGGCGAAAATGTTCCGTCCATCAAGAGCCTCGACACTGAAGGCAGAGTTATCTACTCCAGCACCTTCTCAAAACTCATCTCTCCCGGCTTCAGAACAGGTTTCGTTTCCGCTCCTGCTCCGATAATCCAGAAGATCGTTGTCTGCAAGCAGGTGTCTGATGTCCACTCCAATATCTGGGCTCAGGTCATCTCTTACCGCTTTATGTCAACTATCGACCGTGAGGCTCATTTCAAAAAGCTCCGTGATATCTACCGCCAGAAATGTGAGCTGATGTGCAGCTTCATCGACAGCGGCTTCTCCAAAAAGATAACCTACGTTAAACCACAGGGCGGTCTCTTCATCTGGTGTACTCTCCCTGAAAACTGCGACATGAACCAGTTCTGCACTAAGGCTGTCAAAGACTACAAGATCGCTGTAGTTCCGGGTAATTCGTTCAGCATTGCGGAAAATGAAGTCAGTCATTCCTTCCGCCTCAATTACTCTACTCCTACTAACGAGCAGATCGAAAAGGGTATGGAAGTCCTCGCAAAAATGACAAGAGATATGCTGGACTGATACTTCATTACCCTAAATCATAACTATATCATTATTCAATTAATTCTATTATGAAAGGAAGTATTATTATGCCTATCAATGACAGATACCCGGTTACACAAAAATACCTGATGACAAGAGGTCAGGCTCTCAACTTCCCTGTTAAATTCTTCCAGGGCAATTTCAAAAAAGACGATGTTTACGGTATGGTAATTGATATTCCAATGCCTTCTAATATCCTCACCACTATGGTTTGCTTCATCAACGGTGCTGCTAACCTCTACTTCAATAACGGCGGCGAATATACCGGCGCTTCACAGAAATACAGAAACCTTGTTCAGGCTGCTCATAACCTGGTTGCAAATGCCGGTCAGCTGCTGCCTAAATGTGAAAAGGTCAAGTCCTATGACCTGCCAAGAGGACGCTCCCACTATGTTTTCCTCCTTACTAAAGGCGGTATCTACAAGTGCGTATTCAACCCCGGTCTCATTCCAGAGGACGAAAAGGAAATGCGTGCTATTTATGTCCTCTATCAGCGTGTTCTCAATGAGCTGAGAAGCTGTCAGCTTAAGGATGACGCTGAAAGAAGAAAAGCAAACAATCATTAAGGAGATGTTTCAATGGAAGATAAAAAGCTGATCTTCAGCGGTATTCAGCCTACAGGTACTTTCACTCTCGGCAACTATATCGGCGCTGTCAGAAACTGGGGTCCTTTGCAGAATGAATATAACTGCATCTACTGTGTAGTCGATATGCACGCTATCACAGTAAGACAAGACCCTGTTAAGCTAAGGCAGAATACACTCAATTCCTATGCCCTGCTTATGGCTTGCGGAATTGACACTGAAAAATCAATTCTCTTCATTCAGAGCCATGTCAAGACCCACGCTGAGCTTAACTGGATCCTCGGCTGCAATACCCAGTTCGGTGAGCTTAGCCGTATGACTCAGTTCAAGGACAAGAGCCAGCGTCACCCCGATGACGTAAATTCCGGTCTTTTCACTTATCCTGTACTTATGGCTGCTGATATCCTTGCTTATAACGCTGACCTCGTTCCTGTCGGCGTTGACCAGAAACAGCACCTTGAACTGGCAAGAAATATCGCTCAGCGCTTCAACCAGCGCTACGGCGACTTCTTCACCTTGCCTGAACCTTATATTCCGGAGGTCGGCGCTAAGGTAATGTCCCTCCAGGAACCTACCAAGAAAATGTCCAAGTCAGATGAAAACCCTAATGCCTGCATTCTTATCCTCGATGATAAGGATACTATCATCAGAAAATTCAAAAGAGCTGTTACCGACAGTGAGGCAGAAGTCGTTTTCCGTGAAGGTAAAGACGGCATAAATAACCTGATGACAATTTACTCTGTATTCACCGGAAAATCAATACCAGATATTGAATCCGAATTCAAAGGCAAAGGCTACGGCGATTTCAAACTCGCTGTCGGTGAGGCTGTTGCAGACGGTCTCGAACCTATCCGCACTGAGTTTGCAAGACTTTCAGCTGATAAGGCTTTCCTGAAAAAATGCTACACCGAAGGCGCTGAAAAAGCCCTGCGCTATTCCTCAAAAATAGTTTCAAAGGTTTACCGTAAGGTCGGCTTCGTTGACCGCACTTAAATCAATTCGGAATGCGGAATTAATGGCATCCCCTTCAGCGATGAATTTAAAGACGCTGAGACTAATATTCATCCGTTTAAACTAAAACATTAAATAATTATTAATTATGAATTTGGCTTCAGCGTTCTAATTTCATATTTGTGAGCGAAGCGAACTCCACTATTACGAATTACGCATTCCGCATTTCATATAATAGTAGTTATAATGACCAAAACAGAGAATCAAAATCTTCTTTATTCCGCTGAAATAGCGAAAATTAAAAAAGCTCTTGCATTTTGTCGGAATTTAAGGTATCATAGAAGGAGTGCTTTTTCCTATGGTAGAATACCAGCAAAAGGATAAATATAATATCAGCGATCTGGTTGAGATCGTCAGACTGCTGAGAAGTAAGGACGGCTGTCCCTGGGATAAGGAACAGACCCATGAGTCTATCAGAAGCGATTTCATCGAGGAGACCTGCGAGGTGATCGAGGCTATCGACCTTAAAGACACTGATCTGCTCCAGGAAGAGCTGGGCGATGTGCTGCTCCAGGTGGTCTTCCACACAAGCATCGAAACTGATGCCGGAAGCTTTGATTTTGACGATGTATGCGACGGTATCTGCAAAAAACTCATCGTCCGTCACCCTCATGTTTTCGGTGATACTATCGCTAACAACACCGAACAGGTGCTGAAAAACTGGGACGCTATTAAAATGAAGACCAAAAATCAGGAAACCTATACCGATACACTTAACAGTGTCGCTAAATCCCTTCCCTCTCTTATGAGAGCCCAGAAGGTGGGAAAACGTGCTATGCGTGCCGGTATGGATTTCAGATGTGCAGATGATGCTGTTGCCTGTATCAGCAGCGAAAAGGCTGAGCTTGATGCTGCGATCGCTGCTAAGGATCAGCAGAATATAGAGGAAGAGATCGGCGATCTGCTTTTCTCTGTGGTCAATGCTGCAAGACATCTTGGGGTTAATGCTGAGCTTGCACTCAAAGCTTCAACCGAAAAATTCATAAAACGGTTCGCTGTTACAGAAGATCTTACACGCAGTGATGGAATAGATATGAGCACTCTTCCAATCGAAGAGCTGGACGTTTACTGGGACAAAGCAAAAACTATTATTTCTGAATCGGAGGAAAATTGTAATGAACAAGACTGACCTTATCAACTCTATCGCTGATAAAGCCAACTGCACAAAGAAGGATGCTGCTTCTGCTCTCGAAGCTGTTCTCGCTTCAATCCAGGAGTCTCTGGAAAAAGGTGAGAAGGTTGCTATCTCAGGCTTCGGTACTTTTGAAGTTCGTGAGAGAAACGAGAAGGTTTGCATCAACCCCAGAACTAAGGATAAAATGGTTTGCCCCCCCAGCAAGGCTCCTGCCTTCAAGCCCGGCAAAACCCTTAAGGACGCTGTAAACAAGTAATTCATCATTCGGGGCGGATCTTTCCGTCCCCTTTTTTTGAAGGGAGATTTTTTATGAGACTGGATAAATATTTAAAAGTCACTCGCCTCATCAAACGCAGAACCGTTGCAAATGAAGCCTGCGATGCCGGCAAGATCACCGTAAACGAAAAAATCGCCCGTGCTTCCTATGATGTGAAGGCTGGCGATATAATACAGATAAATATGGGCGCTCGTCCCCTTAAAGTTAAGGTGCTGAACGTTACTGAACACGCCACCAAGGAAAATGCCGCTGATAACTACACTGTTATTGAGTAATTATCCCCCGCCTTTTGCATAATATCAATTAAAAAAGCTGCCATATTTCAGGCAGCTTTTATTGTTATTTTGTATTGTGGATATCCCAGCGGAATGTGGCAAGCTTGGAAGCCTTTGTCTTGTCGAGCATATTGTTATACTCAAGCTTAGACATATCCAGGAAACGATAATTAGTCTTTTCTTCCTTGTTTCCTCCGCCGAACAGTCCCTTGATCTTTGAAAGCGCACCTCCGGGTGTTTTCTGCAAAACCGTACCCAGGTGGTGATTATCTCTCATGAAATTGATAATATCAGCAGCTGTAGTAAGCTCCTTATCGCCAACATTGTATACGCCCGTATACATCGAATCGTCTGCATTCTTTACGAAGCAGAGAATAAAGTCAACAAGATTATGTACACAGCAAAGCTGGAAGCCATACTGTCCCTTGCCGTAAACAAACTTTGTACCGTCCTTCGGGTCAGTTATTTTTGCTACAAGATTGTCAGTATAATTCATTGAATATACCGGCGCATATCGTGCAATACACACCATTGTATTCTTATGGTGCTGCAATTCAGACACCAAAGCTTTCTCCGAAGAGTATTTCAGCATAGCATAGTTTGATGTAGTCTTAAGGTCATCGTCCTCACGAATAGGCTCACGGGTCTTAGGGAACTCATAGACCTGATCGGTACTAAGTAAAACCACCTTAGAGACATTCTCCTGCATAGCATATCGGTAAATAAACTTATCAACCTGTTTGGATATCTCAATTTCCTTATTCGTTACAACTGGTCCGAAATCGTTATCAACGGTGCAAGCGGCATGAATCAAAACATCGATCTTATTCTGCTCGAAGATATCACCCATCGCATTTTTATCGTAGGGATCGCACTGTATGAAGGTATAATGGAGCTTACCAGCGTTGTAGTTGGATTCCTCCTTGTCAACACAAATGACTTCGCATTCCTTCTTAAGCAGTCCGGAACAGATGTGGTTGCCAATAAAACCGCAGCCTCCGGTAACAAGAACTGTCTGCATTTTCATACCCTCCTTTCTGATTTACTTGCTCCCCAATTAATAATTATAGCACAAAACAGAATATATTGCAATAGTATTCTAAGAAATTTACCTTGTGCAACAGGTGGAAATTATTCCACAGTATTAGCTATAGGATTATCGTTAACTTCCTTGATATATGTTTCGATAGTAGCGTAGATAGCATCGTAGGTCTCGTTCCACGGTGTACCTCTTGCAGCTGCTCTCATATTCTGGTCAAGAAGGTTGGCGCAGTCGGTAGAAACACCTGATGAGAGATCGAATATAGCGTTCTCGTCAGCGAGTCTCTGCATCTCGTCTTTCATCTCCAGCATTTCGTCAGTCCAGCCGTAGTCATCAACAAACTGCTGATCAGCGACAGCCTTTGTATCCTCGTCCATTATAGCGAAACGCTTGCAGTCGAGGAATCTTGCGGTGCCTTCCGGGTTTGAACCGCCCTTTACGAAGGTATAAGCCTCCATTCCAACAGGAATGTAGTAATCATCAGACTCAGGATCCTTTGGCATTGGAACGAAGAATGCGTCTTCACCGTACTTCTCCTTCCATGTTTTCTCCTCATTGTAGAACTCATAAAGTCCAACAGGATAGAACAGGACTTTGCCCTCGCCGACAAATTCCGGATGAGCTGTCCAGCCGTAGTCACCTACACCAATAGCGATGCAGTTAGTGGTATTAAGGTCATAGAGGAAGTTCTGAACTCTCTCCATAGCCGGATTGCCCAGGTTGCTGACCAACTTTCCGTCCTCGATAGATACAGCCGGCACACCAGTTGTATCAATAAGTCCGAACTCAAACCACCAGCCGTCGATACCGTAATGCTGTTTCTCAACATCTACAAAGCTCTGGAGCATACCCTCAAAGGCATTCCAGTCCCACTTGCCCTGCTCGTAAAGCTCAGCAGGATCCTCAAGACCAGCCTCCTGGATAGTTTTTCTATTATATACACAAGCGACCTTATCGCCTACAGACTGAACTACAGCACAGTAATGATTACCGTTCCAGATAAGGCTGTCATTGGTTTCCTTAACTTCCGCCCAAAGCTCTGAATCGAAATCTATGTAGTCGTCCACAGAAGTGAACATTCCTCTTACAGCACCCTTCGGGAAAGCGTCCATATCGCCTGCCCAGAAGAAGTCGATGCCTTCGCCGCTGTTGATAGACTCAGCGAGTTTTTCGTATCTATTGTCCCAAGTTACCTGGTGGTACTCAATATTACCGCCGTACTTCTCTTCAAAAACCACCAGCTCAGTAGGCTTATTTTTACCGGAAGCATCGGGGTTGATATCCCATGTAGCCATCCACTTTATGGTCTTGTTCTGAAGCTCAACGTCCGGAAGAAGATCAGAAGCAGAAGCAGCCTGATTAACCGCATCACGAACATCAGAATCAACATCTACATCAGCGTAAAGATTCTCGCTGGAAGAATCCTTGTTGTTTCCGCAGGCAGTGAGAGAGAGCATTGCAGCAGCAGAAAGCAGAGCCGAAATAAACGCTAAAGTTTTTTTCATTGTCATAACTCCTTTAAAATATTTACTCATTATTGCAGAGCTGTGAATAGTCCTGACATCAGCAATGCAAATAGAGCATAATTGCACATTTTTTTTATTATAACATTTTTTCAGAGTATATGTCAATATCCAATTTACATAGAAATACAGGGAATTTATTGTATAAATCTTGTATTATCGAAAATAATAATTACAGTTTGTAATCTTTTCCGCAGCCTCCGTTGTGCTTAAAAGCACAGCTCTCCCTCATTGAGCATACAGAACAGCCTTTTTTACGGTTTTCAGGCGGACTATCTGAGATTCCAATTATTGCTGTAACTGATTTTGTTGGCACCATAAGGCAGCTGTCAGTGACCGTGAGACCGATACGGCGCTGAGCGTTAAGGGTGAGAAGCAGCTCTTTTTGGATACTTATAGGAAGATCGCCGTAACCAGGGCTGAACCGCCATGTCCTGAACGGAGCTTCAATGACCTTGAAAATCTCAATTTCAGCCTTTTCACAAACCTGCTCGATCGCTGCACTGCAAAGACAGTCCACAGCCAGTGATCCTGCCATATCTGTGACAGCAGTCTGACGAATCAGCTTATCAGCCTCGGCTGATACCGTTGCAGCCAGCATTACAGCTTTTTTGCAGCCTTTAAGATGCCGCCTCACAGAATTTCCTGTCAGAGGAATTTCAAGTCCGGTGAGATATATTTCCTTGTCAGTGAACCTGACCTCAGCCTCACGGTAAACGTAAGCTGGTCTCAGCTTAGCCCGTACAATAGGTTCATATTTTTCCAGCAGCGCAGAGGTCTGAGCATCAGCCTTGCCCCGCACTCCCATATATCTTGCTGCTTCAGCTTTGTCAAGTGGATCCAGCTTTATCATACACCAACAAGACCGCTGACTGCCTCACTGATCTTCCTTGCGACGTAAGAATTGTTCATGGTATAGAGATGAATGCCGTCCACTCCGCTGGCAAGAAGATCAACTATCTGATTTATAGCATATGCGATTCCGGCATCTCGCAGTGCCTCCGGATTATGTTCATATTTCTGCATAATTTTAACAAACTTATGAGGAAGACTTGCGCCGCAGGTGGTGACCATTCGCTCGATCTGATTCTTGTTGACGACAGGCATGATTCCGGCTTCTATGGGCACATTTATACCAGCCTTAGCAGCCTTTTCCTGAAAATTATAAAAGTATTCATTATCAAAAAACAGCTGGGATATCAGATGATCTGCACCGGCATCAACCTTGATCTTAAGATTTTTTATATCATCGTCAAGGCTTTCAGAATCCGGGTGCCCTTCGGGATAGCAGGCACCGGCAATATCAAACTTTCCCTGAGAACGTATATATCTGATAAGATCGCTGGCATGAGAAAAATCAGTTTTTGGCGGAATATCAGGATTCAGATCACCTCTGAGAGCGAGTATATTCTCAATTCCGGAAGATTTGATCTGATTGAGAGTGGAAGCGATCTCCTCCTTTGTATAGTTGATGCAGGGAAGATGTATCATAGGAGTGATGCCATTTTCCTTGACACGGGATGCCACATTAATGGCAAGAGAATTATTGCTGCTGCCGCCTGCGCTGAAAGTAACACTTATAAAATCCGGCGAAAGATCACGCAGCTCATCAAGGGTCTTATATATTACGTCGATAGAACTTGTCTTTTTTGGTGGAAATACTTCAAAGGAAAATACTGTTTTTTGTTCAAAGATCTGTCGGATTTTCATAGCAGCCTCCTTAGTCTATAGACCAGTCAATCGGGGAAAGTCCCCTGGATTCGAGAAATTTATTTGCTTGTGAAAAATGTTTGCAGCCGAAAAAGCCATTATATGCCGAGAGCGGACTTGGGTGAGCAGCACGGAGTATAAGGTGATTTTTATTGGTAATAAACTGCGCCTTCTGTTTAGCATCGCCGCCCCAGAGCATGAAGACCATAGGCTTTTCACGCTGGTTGAGAAGCTGAATAACTGAGGTTGTAAAAATCTCCCAGCCCATACCGTGATGACTTCTTGCCTGCCCTTCCCGAACGGTCAATACAGAGTTTAAAAGCAAAACTCCATTCTTCGCCCATTTTGTCAGCTCTCCGTGTTTACCGGTGTTGTCAACGCCAACATCATCACGAATCTCCTTGAAGATATTGACAAGCGAAGGCGGCGGAGCGATGCCCTTCTTTACTGAAAAGCACAGACCATGAGCCTGACCTTCGCCGTGATACGGGTCCTGACCAATAATAACACATTTAACATCATCATATGAAGTAAGCTTCATTGCATTGAAAATATCGTACATTCCAGGGAAAATACGTCTTGTGCGATACTCCTGTATCAGAAACTTGCGTAGATTGAGATAATAGTCTTTCTTAAACTCGTCCTTAAGCAGCACGTCCCAGTCATTTCCAAACTGTACCATAAATTCACTCCTTTCTGATAGAAATAGTATGATATAAAACAGGTGCAAATATTGGGCGGCATGAACCGCCCAAAACTTAGTTATTATAGACTGTATCCTCGTAATACTTGAACTTAACAAGGGTATTTCGCTTATATGTAAGGGAGCCTTGCTGATTAAAAGGGACTTTTTCGTAGGCATCTCTGGAGCATTGTATCTTAAGCTTCTGCCCTTTTCTTGTAAGAAAAACCAGCTGATAATACTCATCAACAAGTCTGACCTGACCTGTACTTTCAATTATCCTCAGTCTGTCATCGCTTTTCTGAATAAGGGTAGCCATTTCAACCAGGGGTTCTGAGGTCTTTCTTTGAACAGGCTGATCTGACTGACGGGAAGGCTTATGAGAAGAGCCGGAGCTGCTTCGTCTGGGTGCCGGAGAAGAATTCTCATCGTCATCACTTTCAAGGAAGAGCGAGATAAATCTCATAAAACGGCTTTTTCCACCGAAAAGCAGGATAATAAGTATAAGAACAACAACAATACCTGCAAGGACTATCAACAAATGTTTTAACTGATCTGTCATTTTTATTTATCCTTTCAAAAACGTTCTACCTTTAAATTATAACGTATTTTCAAGAATTTTTCAAGTCAAATTTTGAAAAAATCCCAGAATACAGCGGAAAAAGTCGCTTTACATAAAAATAGCAGTTTAAAATTCTCAGTTTTTTCGCATATATACAAAAAGGCTCCCCAAAAGGAGAGCCTTTAATTTATTCAATACTGTGACTAATTAATTAGTCTTCCTTCTTTCTGAGAATGAATGCAGTACCGATTGCTACAGCAAGACCAGCAGCAGCGATTCCAGCACCAGCAACACCTGTCTTAGGTGAATCTGTAGCCTTAGCTGTTGTCTTAGCAGCAGTTGTTGTAGCCTTAGCAGTTGTAGTAGCCTTTGATGTAGTAGCAGCCTTACCAGTTGTAGATGTAGTTGTTGTTCCAGGAGCAGCTGTAGTAGTTGTAGTTGTTGTTCCAGGAGCAGCTGTAGTAGTAGTTGTTGTTGTGATAGGAGCAGTTGTTGTAGTTGTTGTTGTAGTTGTAGTAGTAGTTGTTGTAGTAGTTGTAGTTGTAGTAGTTGTTGTTGAACCCTCAACAGCGATATAACCGTCGTAGCTTACGCCAGCAGGCATATGCTCATCACCAGGGAATGTATTTGTCTCATTGTAGATACCCTTTGTGAAGAGGTAAGCAGCCATTACGTTGTTCTTACGAGCAGAATCAAGGAACATATCAACTGTTGTGCCAGCTTCCTTGTAGATGATATCGATCGGGAATACATCACCCTC
>CAMNFW010000018.1 GCA_946537565.1 uncultured Ruminococcus sp.
CGGCAATTCGTTTCACGAATCACTGTGCAGAAAAATGTGCAAGCCTATAAAATAACAGGTTAGGGAGTATAAGTATGAAAAATGCCAGACATGAGGCTATACTCGAGATTATCAATGAGAATCAGGTCACAACTCAGGAGGGGCTTATTGAGCTTCTTTCAGAAAGAGGTATCAAAACCACGCAGGCAACACTTTCAAGGGATATCCAGCAGCTTTCATTGGTCAAGCAGCGTGATGAGGACGGGGTTTACCGTTACACTCTTCCGGCTTATGCAGCTGCGGAAAAGAATCTGTTTGCGGAGTCTGTAATAAGCGTTGATTATGCTATGAATACTATCGTTGTTAAGTGCAGGGCAGGAATGGCTCAGGGCACCTGTGCTGCTATAGATTCAGTGAATCATGAAGGGGTTGTAGGTACCATAGCCGGCGATGATACGATCTTTATACTTGTGCGAAGTGAGTCTGATGCCAGAAAGCTGGTAAAAAAATTCAAAACAGAGATCTTTCCGGGAAGAGGCAGGTAAGGTAAAAAAATGCTAAAAGAGATATATATTCAGAATCTTGCTGTTATAAAGGAGGCGGTCATTCCCCTCGAAAAGAATCTTAATATATTCACCGGCGAAACAGGTGCCGGAAAATCAATACTGATCAACGGTATAAATGCAGTTCTCGGTCAGCGCAGTACGAAGGATATTGTCCGGACAGGCTGCGATAAGGCGGTGATAACTGCACTGTTCAACGAGCTGTCTCCGCAGGTCACTGAAAAGCTTGACGAAATGGGGATTTCCCATGAAAATGAGGAAATAACCGTTACCCGTGAGATCAGTGCAGACGGCGGCAGTGTTGCGAGGATCAATGGGCGGACTGCCACTGCTTCTCAGCTTAAGGAGATCGGTGCGATGCTGATAAATATCCACGGTCAGCATGATAACCAGATACTGCTGGACAGCGAGAAGCATATGCAGATACTTGATGATTTCGGCGGAGATAATACCTTCCTTGAAAGCTATAGGATAACCTTCCGTGAGCTTCAGCAGACTGCAAGGCGTCTGGGTGAACTTAAAAAACTGGAGCAGCAGCGTGTTCAGCGCAGCCGTCAGCTCAATGAGATAATCAATGATCTTGGCGAGCTGGAGCTGGAGGAGGGCGAAGACGATGCTCTTGAGAAAGAATACAGCAGCGCTAAAAACGCTGAAGACACTATAATTGCAATTAAGAGTGCGGTTCAGGCGATATCCGGTGATGAAAGCGCCGAGGATATGATAGCCGGAGCAGAAGCAGAGCTGGCTGCTCTTACAGATGAAGATGCGGAGATCTCTGCATTATATGACCGGCTTTCAGCTGCTGAGATCGAGCTGGCAGATATTGCTCAGGAGCTTAACCGCCGGGCAGAAAAGGTTGAGCTTGACGGTCAGAGGATCGGCTATATCCGTCAGAGACTCAGCGATATCAATAAGCTGAAAAGAAAATATGCTGCTGACAGTGCTGAGCTGATAAAAATGTATAACGATGCCTGCACTGAGATCTCTCAGCTGGAAAGCTCCGGCAGCGAAATAAAAGAGCTGACTGAAAAGCGTGAAAAGCTGCTTCATAAGGTCACTGAACAGGCAAAGGAGCTTTATGAATACCGTGAGGAAACTGCAAAGCGGTTTGCAGAGCAGGTAACTGCGGAGCTGGAATTTCTGAATATGGCAGGGGTAATAATCGCTGTAAAGCATGAAAAGGGTAAGCTCACTTTCAACGGAATGGATACAGTTGAGTTTCTCATTTCAGCTAACAAGGGTGAGGAACCTAAGCCTATTTCAAAAATAGCTTCCGGCGGTGAGCTGTCAAGAATAATGCTGGCATTGAAGAGCGTTATTGCCGGAAGAGATAGTATCCCAACTATGATATTTGATGAGATAGATACAGGCGTAAGCGGAAAGGCTGCTCAGAAAATCGGCATAAAACTGCGTCAGATCGGAAAAGTGAGACAGGTTATCTGTGTTACTCATCTTTCACAGATCGCTGTAATGGCTGATAATCACCTGATGATCGAAAAAGGCATAGTTGATGATCGGACGGAGACTCATGTAACTCAGCTGGATATGGCTGGAAGAACAGCAGAGATCGCCCGTATTATGGGCGGAGATCATCCAAGCCAGCTGATGCTGGAGACCGCAGAGGCTGAGCTGAGAAAGGCGGCTGAGATATGAAGATCTATTCCACAAGACATGGCGAAACTGAGTATAACCGCAAGGATATCATTTTAGGGGTCACTGATCTTCCTCTCAACGAAAAGGGAAAGACACAGGCAGCTGAACTGGCTGAGAGAGTTAAAGCTCTCGGCGATGTGGATATTATCATTGCCTCACCTATGCAGCGTGCCCAGTCAACGGCTAAGGCAGCAGCAGAGCTTTGCGGAATTGAAATAATAACTGATGAAAGGCTCAGGGAATGGGATTACGGTGACTATGAAGGAAGATCGAGATATACCGAAGGCTTTGCGAAAAGTAAAGAAGCTTTCGGAGTGAGAATGGGCGGCAGCGGAGAATCTCTGCTTCAGCTGGCTCACAGAGTTTATTCAGCCATAGAGGATATTATAAAGAATTATTCAGACAAAAATGTGCTCATTGTAAGTCATGGCGGTGTCTGCCGAATGATAGAGACCTATTTTCATGATATGACAACAGAAGAGTACAGCAGCTGGTTTATGGGTAATTGTCAGATCATAGAGTATGATACGGAGGTTTAATATGAAGATCGGAGTTGATTATTATCCCGAACAGTGGGACAGAAGCCTTTGGGAAAAAGATGCTGAAACTATGGCACGCACAGGCGTGAAAATAGTGAGGCTGGCTGAATTTGCCTGGTCGAAGCTTGAACCCAGAGACGGAGAGTTTACATTTGAGTGGCTTGACGAAGTAATATCAATTTTTTCAAAATATGCAATAGGCATAGTTCTTTGTACACCTACTAACTGTCCGCCGCTGTGGCTTTACGAAATGTATCCTGATGTTATACAGGTCGGCGCTGACGGAAAAAGGATACAGACCGGTATAAGAGCGCACAGGTGCATCAATGCGCCAATGTTCCAGTACTATGCAAGACGTATAACAGAGCAGATGATACGTCAGTATGGTAATAATCCGGCTATTGCTGCCTGGCAGATAGACAATGAGCTGGAGGCTTATCCCTGCTGCTGTGAGGTGTGCAAGGCTAAGTTCCGGGATTGGCTTATAGATAAATACAATGACCTTGACGGTATAAATGCCGCATTCGGTACAAGTGTATGGAGTGGAGATTATACCGATATATCACAGATACAGCCGCCGACAGCTTATCCGAAGGCATGGCAGAATCCGGCTCTTTGCCTTGACTGGCACCGTTTTACATCCCAGTGTACGGCAGACTATATCAAGGAGCTGCAAATGGTTATCCGCCGTGAAAATCAAAAGGTCCCGATAACAACAAATACTTGGTTCTGTGAAAATACACCGGATTTTTATGAGATATTCAGAGGGCTTGATTTTGTTTCATATGACAATTATCCGCCGCTGAGGATCCCGGAGAATCTGGACGAGTTTTACTCTCATGCCTTTCACCTTGATCTGATGCGAGGTGTAAAGGAGGATAATTTCTGGGTAATGGAGCAGCTCAGCGGTATCACAGGCAGCTGGGCACCGATGTCGCCTGCACCCAAGCCTGGTATGATAATGGGATATGCTTTACAGGCAATTGTTCATGGTGCAGATACCGTTGTACATTTCCGCTGGAGAACAGCTCTCACCGGAGCTGAAATGCACTGGCACGGATTATTGGATCACAGCGGAGTGCCAAACCGCCGTTTCTATGAGTTTTCGGAGCTTTGCAAGGCGGTTTCAAAGCTTAATATCCTGGACAATACAAGGGTAGTTTCAGATATTGCCATTCTGTATTCACCGGATACAGATGCAGCCTTTAAGATACAGCCGCAGGTTGAAGGCTTCTATTATCTTGAACAGCTAAAAGCTTTTCATGCTGCTTTCATGCGTTACGGTGCGAATATTGATATCGTATCGCCGGAGACAGACCTTACCAATTATAAGCTTGTGGTTGCACCGTCGCTCTATGTTAATAAGCGTGCTGTTACAGAAAATCTTTACCGTTATGTTATAAATGGCGGAACTCTGGTACTCACAGCCCGCAGCGGTGTAAAGGACGAGCATAACAACTGTATCATGGATACACTTCCGACAGTATTCAAGGAGCTTGTCGGAGCAGAGATATCGGAGTATGATCCTATCGGAAGTACAAGACAGTCTATCCGTGATTTTGCCGGAAATGAATTTGCCTGCCGGGAGTGGTGTGATGTTCTTCAAACCACAACTGCAAGGGCATATGCAGAATATAACGAGGGATATTACAGGTGTATCCCGGCAGTTACTATGAACAGATACTGCGGCGGTGTTGCATATTATGTGGGAACTGTCTGCGATATGGACTTCTATGAGAGCTTTGCCGGAAACCTTATGATGCAGACCGGAATACCAAAGCTCAAAGGTCTGCCAAAGGGTATTGAAGTTACCACACGCACAAACGGAAAGGACGAGTATATCTGCTTCTTCAATAATAATTCAAAGCCGGTAACTATGCCTCTTCCGAAGCCTATGTACAGTATTATTTCATCCTCCGGCAAGGATAAGCTTGATCTTGGACCATTTGAAATGGACATAGTCAGAAAGTGAGAGTAAATGAAAATAGTATTGCAGATAGCAGAATCTGCCAGCGTAAGTGTTGACGGAAAAGTCTGCGGAAGTATCGGCAAAGGATATCTGATCCTGCTGGGAATAGGGCAGGAGGACACTGAAGAGACCTGCCGTAAGCTGGCTGATAAGATATTAAAGCTGAGAATATTTGAGGACGAAAACGGAAAGACAAATCTTTCTCTTGATGATGTGCAGGGTGATATACTTGTTGTATCTCAGTTCACTCTTTATGCTGACTGCAAAAAGAACCGTCCAGGCTTTTCTCATGCAGCTGCTCCGGAGACAGCCAAGCCGCTGTATGAGTATTTTGTTGAATATCTGAGAAGCAGGGGCAAACACGTTGAAACTGGTATTTTCGGCGCATATATGAAGGTAGAGCTTGTCAATGACGGTCCCTTTACACTGGTGCTGGAAGCATGAAAGGAATGATATTATGGCTGATGAATTTGATGATCAGGCTCCCGGCTGGGATGCAATAACTGAGGAGTTTGACAGGATATATCCCGGACAGACAAAACCTATGCACTACGGAACAATTGTCAAGTGGATGCTGGGCGGAAACGATCCTCTGGACGGAATAAGCGTTTATGACGGCGGCGATTTCTGGCATTTTGTAAGCTATGGATTGTCGGAGCTTTATATAAAGGAGACCGATGACCCGGAGTACAGCGGATATGGATTTGAGCTGACTATGAAACTGAAAAAAGGCTGCTATGATGACGAAGAGGGCGAGATCAGGTGTATCTGCGGAATTATGCAGGCTGTAGCAAGGATAACCTTCAAAAGCGGCGAGATTTTTCAGAATAATGAGTATATCTATACCGGTCAGACCGCTGGTATAGACCTTAATCAAAGCTCAGCGCTGACAGGCTTTATCTGTATCAGCGACCCGTCAGTGAATACGATTGATACACCCTTTGGAAAGGTTGAATTCATTGAGCTGATAGGTATGACCGATGCTGAACTGAAAACCCTGGGCTCTCATGAGTCTGTAGCTGAGATATATAAAAAGCTGGGCAGTGACCTGACCGATTACAAGAGAAAATCAATAGTATAAACAAATAAAATGTATACAGTCACCTTATGGGGAAATAATACTCCATGAGGTGATTTTTTTGCAAAAACGAGCGGAGCATGGGGTAATAGCACTTACAGCGGTATTTTTTTTGCTGTTCACAGTGCTGGGACTGAACTATTACAGATTAGCTCTAAAGAATGATTACATCTACTCAACAGCGGAAAGCTCTTTTATAACACTGAATGCCGGTGAAAGTCAAGGAACTATTTATGACAGGAATCTGCAGCCGCTGGTAAATGAAGAAACAGAAATAATTGCTGCTGTTGTTCCCGGCGAAACTGATATTAATGAGCTGGCAGAGCTGGCTAAAAACAAGGCAGAGCTTTACGTTAAATATCTTAATGGCGAGCCATTTACGATTCGGTGTATAAAAAAAGGAAAGGAAAGTGCAGCGGTAACTTTTTTTGAAATTCCGTTGAGATATTCAGAGCATCAGACTGCACAGCATATAGTTGGTTATTTATCGGAGAATTCCGGGGTTTCAGGCATTGAACACGCCTATGACCGTATACTTCGGGAGGGAAATATCTCAAACACCGTCACATACTCTACTGATGGCTTTGGAAATATACTGATAGGCGGTGGAAAATCCGTAGTCCGCAGTTCAAAACCGCTGACAGGAGTTGTAACAACTCTTGACAAGGATATACAGAAGATCTGCGAGGATTGTGCCATAAAAAAGGGTGCAGTTATTGTAACAGATGTGAAAACAGGTGAAATACTGGGACTTGCAAGTTTTCCGTCTTACAGCTGGAACAATATTGATGCGGCACTTGAAAATGAGGATAGTCCGCTAATAAACCGTGTGCTTTATTCATACAGTGTAGGTTCGATCTTCAAACTTGTAACAGCGCTTGAGGGGCTGAATGAAGGCTTTTCCGGGTTTGTGTACAGCTGTGAGGGTGAGATAGATATATCTGGTCAGGGTTTTCGATGCCATAAAGCTGACGGACATGGACTGCAAAATATGACAGAAGCAATGACTAATTCCTGCAATACTTATTTTATATGTATGAGCAGAAATTTTGACGTTGCAAGTTTCAGACAGCTGGCATTTGATCTGGGATTCGGACGAGAGATACATTTATGTGCAGGTATGACAGGGGCATCAGGAGTTTTGCCGACAGCTGAGCAGCTTATGATTCCGGCGGAGCTGGCGAACTTTTCTTTTGGTCAGGGAAAGCTCACTGCAACTCCTCTGCAAATAAATCAGCTGACTGCTGCAATAGCAAACGGCGGAGAGCTGGTTTTATCAAGTCTGATAAAGGGCGTGACTGTGGACGGAAAGGCTATTGGGAATGAAAAGCTGCCGCAGAGTACAAGGGTCATGTCAGAGGAAGCTTCTGATGAGCTGAGGAAGATGATGAAGGCGGCGGTATATAAAAATAAAAATTCTAATGCAAAGCCGAAAAATACTCTTGCAGCTGCAAAAACATCTACTGCCCAGACTGGAAGATTTGATGATGAAGGCGAGGAAGAATGTAATGCGTGGATAACAGGGTTTTTCCCAGCAAACAAACCTGTATATGCAGTTACAGTTCTGGTTGAAGACGGCGGATATGGAAATGATACTGCTGCACCGATTTTTAGTAATATAATAGATAGTATAACAAAACTAAAATAAAAGGGGATATAATATAATCCTGATGCGGAAAGCTCATTCTTTATATATATTAAATCAACCTAACTATTGATTAATTATATAGTATTAAACATTCGGTAATTCTAAATTCAGACTGATAAAATTATAATTAGCTTATGGTAACTTTTTAATTGAAAAGGCATATTATGTGTGGTGCAAATCAACAGAATATAGATATAAACCTATTAAAAAGTTAGCTTAAGCTACAAAATATTCCTGTGTTACCAATTTGTCATTGACAAAAAACTGACCGGGTGATATAATTCATATTGGTCCGAAAGGGACTAATTTTAAGGATAAGGGTTAGTGAATTCTAACGAATTATCATTCCCGTATATAGAAAGGAAGGTAGAAAAAATGACATCTGCGGTAAAACACCGGACAGCTTCCAGAATTGGAGCAGTCATAGCTGCAGTACTTGTCGTTGTTCTGTCCCTTGTGAGTATGCAAAGCCATGCAGCTTCGGATTATCTCGATACATGGGACAAATACAAGGAGTCCGGAGCGCCGTGTGCAACGTGGAATGACGTTGCAGATGCAATGGATAAGGTTTTTGCAGCAGCTGACCAGCTGTATCAGGAAGGTGATGCAGACAGTGCATACAAGGCTGTAAATGCCGGATATTACGGCTATTATGAAACAACAGGCTTTGAACGAACTGCTATGGGTTACATTGCCGGTTCAAGAAAAACTGAGGTCGAGTTACAGTTTGCGGCTGCAAAAGCTGTCACAAAAAACAGCGGTTCAATTGAAGATTTCGAGACCGAACTGGTAAAGCTCATGGCGATGATAAGACGAGATGCTAATGTTCTGGACGGAATCTCAAGCAAGGACGATCCTGCGGAAGATGAGGCTGATACAAGAGCAAGACTTGAAGCTTTATTGAACGGTGAAACAGTCAGCTCAGATAATTCAGCTGAAACAGCATCAACAACATCTTCTTCATCCGGCAGTGCAGTTGCAGTTGGAGGCGGAGGCGGCGGCTGGGTCACATTCATGGCTTGCTTTGGAATCATACTTCGTGAGGGACTTGAAGCGATACTTGTAGTAGGTGCAATAATTGCGTATCTGGTAAAATCCGGAAATAAGGATAAGCTTAAGGTTGTATACATAGGCTGCGTACTTGCTATATGTGCCAGCTTCCTCAGCGCATGGCTGCTTTCACTGCTTAAGCTTGCGAACAGTGCAAATCAGGAAGTCATTGAGGGTGTAACAGCTCTTATTGCAGTTGTGGTTCTTTTCTATGTCAGCAATTGGATGGTCTCAAAGGCAGAGTCAGAAGCTTGGACGAATTATATAGATTCACAGGTCAAGGTCTCAGCTGAAACAGGCAGCGTGTTCACTCTTGGTTTCACCGCATTCCTTGCAGTTTTCAGAGAAGGTGCTGAGGTAATACTCTTCTTCCAGCCTCTTCTTAATGACGACAAGAAAATGGTATGGGGCGGCTTTGCAGTAGGTTGCGTAGTGCTTGCAGCGGTGTTTATAGCGATACGCTTCTTCAGCGTAAGGCTTCCGATAAGACCATTCTTCCTCGGAACGAGCATACTGATGTTTGTGATGTCAATCTCGTTCCTCGGCTCAGGAATAAAAGAGCTTATTGAAGGTGATGTACTGACCATGACTTCACCTGCATGGCTGTCAAATATAATCCCGACCAATAATGTTTGTGATGTTCTGGGAATTTTCCCCTGCTATGAAACTCTTATTCCTCAGCTCATACTCATCCTCATAACGATATTGATCTTCGTTATGACAAAGTGGAGCAAGGTGAAGAACAAGAACGAAGCCGGAGTGCTGGCAATAGTTCTTGGCGGACTTGGAATGCAGAAATTCTATCTGGGCAAATATGGACAGGGACTGATCTGTGCAGTATTCTGCTGGACTTTCATACCAGCTGTTGTTGGAATAGTTGAGGGAATTCATTATCTCACAGAAAGTGAAGAGCAATTTGCGGCGGAGCTTGAACCTGCTAAGAAGAACAAATCAAAAAAATCCGATAAAACAGCTAAACCGGCTGCTGTTCAAAATAAACCGGCTAATAAAAAAGTCTGAATAAAAAGCTATATAATCCGCTAAACGGATCTATATAAACGAACAGTAAAATACTGTTTCAAATAATTATAGGAGGTCAATTACGATGAACAAGAAGTTAATCGGCATTTCACTTGTTGCTGCAATGGCTGTTTCTTTCGCAGGCTGCGGCAATAAAGAAGCAAGCTCTTCCAAAACTGAAGAGACACAGGCTGCAACTGAGCAGACTGAGGCAACAGCTGAAGAAACTGAGGCTGAGGTAAAAACTGATGCGGCTGCAGCTGCACCCGGAGACAACGCCGGATTCACAGAGTATCCTATTTTTGAGGATCAGGAGTGTGGATTCCTCAATGTATCCGCTGTATACTTCCAGCCTGTTCCGATGTCAAACGGAAATGAGAATACAGATGATTTTGATATTCACCTGGAAGCTGATATCTCTGCACTTGAGAACAGTCTTGGATTTGGTGTAGGCGACTGGGTACCTTACCTGACAGTTGACTACAAGGTAACAGGTTCAGACGGAAACGTTGCAGCTGAGGGAACTTTCATGGAAATGAGTGCATCAGACGGTCCTCATTATGGTGCAAATATTGCTCTTCCTGATGCTGATACATATGATGTAGAGTTTACGATCCACAGCCCTGAGGAGAACGGCTATCTTCTCCACACAGATGCAGAGACAGGCCCTGGCGGATCCTTCGATGATTATTTCGCTGACGGCAACCTGACCTGCTCATTCAGCGGCTGGGATTACATTCCTCAGGAGTGGTAATCCGCATATTTTAAATTTTGCTATGAATGCGCTTGTGCGGGGAAAAAACCGTACAGCGCATTTGTGCGTATTTCTGACATATATAAATTTTAGGCTGAACGGATATTAACGTTAACATATATTAATAATTTTTGTTATATATAGTATAAGCTTTAGTCTTTCGCTTTTACAGCCAAAACAGAAATGAGGAATGCAAAGGTGTTAAAATATTTTATATCATCGACTGAACTATTGCTGGCAGCAGCACTGGTCACCGGACTTATAACCTCTTTTGCAAAGCTTGCTTACGGCAAAAAAGGTATGATATTCACATGGTGTGCAGCTGGGATAGGAACAGTTGGTGCAGCTGTGATGTGCTACATGAAAAACACAACCAGCAAGATTGACACAAGTCTCTGGAATTTCCGGACGTTTGCGGTATCGCTGTGCGGACTGATACTTTTTTTCATATCTTATGGGATCGGCAGTCTTACCGGAAAAAAGTCCAGCAGCAAAAAAGAGGGCAGCTCCAGAACAGCCGCAATACTTGAATACATACAGCTGGTACTTATTTCCATAGTTTGTGCAGCGGCGCTGTTCTATTCACTTCCTGATCTTTTCGGCTATCCCTACACCATACTTCTTACAGAAAAGACTGTACTTTCTACCGGTTTCCTGTTCAAGCTTATAGGTGTGATTTTTGGCATGATACTGGTTTTTTTATCAGGCCTTGCCGTATACAAGCTCAGTTTAAGACTTGGGAAAAAGTATTCAATGCTGTTCACAAGCCTTGTACTTATCGTGAATGGTATCCGGCAGATCACTGTATGCCTCAGTACGATGCTGACAAAGAGAATGATCATTTCCGGAGTTACCGTAAGCCGGGAGTTTTACAAAAAACTGTTCAATATTGCAAAGTTTACTAAAAACAATGAGAATGTTTTCACTTATGCGGTATTAGCAGTTATAGCTGTAATGCCGGTGATAATGATAGTCAGAAGTCTCCGCCAGAATGAACCTTACAGAAATCCTGCTGAAAAGCGGAAGATCAGGTTCAAATGGAAGGTTGGAAGACGCTGGGCAGTGCTTTCAGTCTGCTGCATAGCAATGATAACAGCGAATATGACTGGTATTAAGGCTCTTGCAAACAGAACTGTTGAGCTTTCACCTATCGAGGAATGCAGAATAGAAGACGGAAACTGTGTGGTTACTTTCGAGCAGGTGGCTGACGGACATCTCCATCGTTTTGCCTATACAACAGAGAGCGGTGTTCAGATCAGATTCATAATAATCAAAAAGCCGGATTCATCTTCTTATGGTATAGGACTTGATGCCTGCGATATATGCGGCGAAACCGGATATTACGAAAAAGACGGAATGGTGGTCTGCAAGCTCTGCGATGTAGTAATGAATATAAGGACCATAGGCTTTAAGGGCGGCTGCAACCCGATCGTTATTCCGTACAATATTGAGAACGGAAGCATTAAAGTACCTATCGACGGGCTTTTGGAATATGAAAAGGAATTTAAGTAAGGAGGGTAAAAAGTGTTTTTAAGAATGATAAAAGGCACGCTGTTCAGACAGTGGAAAAAAATGCTCATGATAGCCTTCACCATAGCACTTGGAGCCTCTCTTGCAACTGCAATGCTCAGTGTAATGCTGGATGTCGGCGATAAGGTAAATCAGGAGCTGAAGACTTACGGTGCAAACATAACAGTTGTACCGAAGGAAGCCTCTGTACTTAATAATCTTTATGATGTTGAGGGAGAAGAGTCTTCCGGTGCATACCTGGACGAAAATGAACTTGGAAAGATCAAGACGATCTTCTGGGCATTCAATATAGACGACTATGCTCCTTTTATAAATGTCAAGGCTCAGCTCAGCGACGGCAGTGATATTACAGTTGTGGGCAGCTGGTTCAATCATCATATGGAGCTTCCCACAGGTGAACAGCTGGACGCTGGAATAACAAGTATGCGAAGCTGGTGGGAAATAGAGGACGGAAACTGGCTTGATGAGCAGTCTCATGAAGATGCAGACATCTGTATGGTGGGAACAGTTCTTGCTAAAAAGCTGGGTTTAAAATCTGGAGACAGCGTGACTGTCAAGGGCAGCTCTTCTGAAAAGAATCTGAAAGTAGTTGGAGTGTTTAATGCCGGCGGAGATGAGGACGAGCAGATCTTTGCTCCTCTGAATACAGCCCAGGCTCTGGCGGATCTTGACGGCTGTGTTGACAGCATTGAAGTCAGCGCACTGACAACTCCGGACAATGAACTGGCAGAAAAGGCTGCAAAAGACCCGAAATCCCTGACAGTTTCACAGTATGAGACCTGGTACTGCACAGCATATGTCAGCTCTATCTGTTATCAGATACAGGAGGTTATCACGGATTCTGTAGCATCTCCGGTACGTCAGGTGGCTAATTCCGAGGGAGCTATCCTTGAAAAAACACAGCTGCTCATGGTGCTTATTACAATACTCAGTCTTATAGGTGCATCGCTGGGCATATGCAATCTTGTAACAGCAAGCGTTATGGAGAGAAGCAGCGAGATAGGACTTATGAAGGCTATCGGCGCACAGAACGGATCGGTATCAGGACTGGTTCTGACGGAGATATTCATAACAGCCCTTGTAGGCGGAGTTGCAGGATTTTTCGCTGGCTGCGGATTTGCACAGATAATAGGACACACTGTATTCAGCTCAGCCATAAATATCAGACCAATGATAATACCGATAGTAGCAGTGCTTGTGGTGTTAGTAACTCTGATAGGAAGCATACCGGCGATAAGAATGCTGTTAAGGCTTAGTCCGGCAGAAGTTCTTCACGGAAGATAAACAGGAGGCGATAGATATGACAAAGAGAAAAATGTTTTTCCGGATGATAGTCGCCTCACTGATGAGACGGCGGTCAAGAATGCTGGTGGCACTGCTTTCAATAGCGATTGGTGCAACGGTTTTATCCGGACTTGTAACGATATACTATGATGTACCGAGACAAATGGGAGCTGAATTCCGAAATTATGGAGCTAATATGATATTCACAGCTGCTGATAAGGATTTTACCCTTGAAGATGTAAATCAGGGTGCAGCACAGATCAGCAAGAGTGATATTGTGGGAATAGCACCGTACAGGTATGAAAATGTCAGGATAAACGAAAGTCCTGTAGTTGCAGCAGCCACAGATATGGAAGGAGCAAAGGCAGCAAGTCCGTATTGGTCTGTAGACGGGGAATGGCCTTCAGCACCAGAGCAGCTTCTTGTTGGAGCAAATGTTGCTGAGAGCTACAGGCTTAAGACAGGCAGCTATATAACTGTCAGCTATACACCTGATCTTGAATCAGCTGAAGACGGTGAAGTAGTTCAGGACAATTTCATAGATTTTGAAATAACTGGTATTCTTGATACCGGCGGCTCAGAAGAGGACTATGTATATATGTCGCTGGAGGATATGGAAAAGCTTACCGGTGAGGCTGGAAATATTGACGTAGCAGAGCTTAGCATCTCAGCGCAGAGCGATCAGCTTACAGCGTATATGAATAAGATCAACAGCAATGTCAGCACAGTCAATGCAAGACTGGTAAAGCGTGTTACTGCTTCTGAGACAACTGTTCTCACAAAGCTTCAGGCACTTGTACTTCTGGTAACGATCGTTGTACTTGCACTGACCATGATCTGTGTTGCTACAACAATGACAGCAGTAGTTGCGGAGCGAAGAAAGGAGATCGGACTTCGCAAGGCTATCGGAGCATCTGACGGAAGCATAATCAAAGAATTCATGGGTGAGAGTATGCTGCTGGGATTTATTGGAGGAGTTCTTGGCTCAGTACTGGGATTTATCTTTGCACAGGAGGTAAGCGTGAATGTATTCAGCAGTTCAATAAGCTTCAAGCCGCTGCTGGTGCCGATAACGATAATAGTTTCAATAGCAGTAACAGGTCTGTCGAGTCTTATGCCGGTAAAGAGCGCAACGGAGATCGACCCTGCACTTGTATTAAAAGGAGAATAAACAATGGCATTACTTGAACTTAAGAATATCTATAAGATATATGGTGAGCTTCATGCTCTTGACAATGTCAGCCTTAAGGTTGAAAAGGGAGAATGGGTGTCTATAATGGGACCTTCCGGCTCAGGAAAAAGTACAATGATGAACATAATCGGCTGCATGGATAAGCCGACAAAGGGTGAGGTACTGCTGGACGGAGTTGACATATCAAAGGAGAATGCAAAGAATCTGACAGCTATCCGCCGTGATAAGATAGGACTTATTTTCCAGCAGTTTCACCTGGTAAATTATCTCACTGCTGTAGAAAATGTAATGCTGGCGCAGTACTATCACAGTATGCCTGATGAAAAGGAAGCGATGGAAGCGCTTGAAAGAGTTGGACTTGCAGATCGTGCAAAGCATCTTCCGAGCCAGCTTTCCGGCGGTGAGCAGCAGAGAGTATGTGTTGCAAGAGCGCTGATAAATTATCCTGAAATAATACTTGCTGACGAGCCGACGGGAAATCTTGATGAAGCGAATGAAGCAGTGGTAGTTGATCTTTTCCATAAGCTGCACAATGAAGGCACGACCCTTATCGTGGTTACACACGACCCGGAGGTAGCAGAGGTGGCACAAAGGACCCTTGTGCTGAGAAGCGGACGTCTGGCGAAGGAAGTTGTAAACGAAAACTTCACCGGTCAGATCCATTTCAATGAATAACAGGAGGATAATATGATCAAAAGGATATTTGCATTTGCGGCAGCTTCACTGCTGACACTTTCAGCCGTTAGCTGCGGAGAAAAAAACTATGCAGACGGTGATTACAGCGCACAAAGCTCAGAATATGTCAACGATGAGGACGATACCACTGCCGGAAATGGCTACGGTGTGGTGGATTTAACTATCAAGGACAATAAGATCACAGCCTGCACCTTTAAGACCTATGAGCTGGACGGAACTCTTAAGGACGAGGATTACGGAAAGGAAAACGGCGAGATCGCCAACCGTGATTTTTATAACAAAGCCCAGAAGGCTCTTGCTGCCTGTGATAAATATTCAGAGCAGCTGGTAGAAAAGGGAAATATAAAAGAGGTCGATGCTATAAGCGGAGCAACGGTAAATTATTCCGAATTTGTTGAAGCTGCAAGCATTGCCCTTAAGCAGGCGGAAACAGACTGATATGACAGCGGCAAAGCATATTCTCGTAACGGGAGCATCACTGCTGCTGATACTGGGTGTGCCGTTTTTCAGCTCCTCATACTTTTCGTCTCTGGTAAAAGGTGAAGGAGCTGATGCTGTATCCAGTGCATCAGTGATAATAGATCAGCCTTCCGGAAATTATGTTGTAGTAATAAATCTTGAAAAGCACAGAGACAGCGAGAATCTTGAGCTTTGGGAGAAATTTTTTTCCGGGGAAGATGTATCGTTTATTTTTGAAGATATCGTATGCAGCGTAATGGATTCAGATTCCGGCGGCATACAAATGGCGGAGAGCTATATGTCAAGGCTGCCGGAAAATCAGATGAAGCTCAAAAAAGAAGATCCAACCCTTATGCTTTCAAAGGCTGATAACGGCAAGTTTGATATCATTGTAATGTCAGAAGAAATGGCACAGCACTTTAAGGCGGACACAGTTTACAGCAGGGAAAATGTTACTGTTCTTCAGGTAAAGGGAGATAATGATGAGAAAGTTTAACGCTGTATTGAGCATGAGTATACTTGTGCTGTTTATAATACATGGAGTTGCGGGAGGATTTCAGCTGTCCGGGATTATTCCCGGCGGCTCAAAGCTACTCAAGGTATTATCCTGGGTAATGGCTGGAATGATAGCAGTTCATGCGGTTATCGGAATAAAGCTGACAATTGATTCAATTGCAGCAGTAAAAAAATCCGGAGCGTCGTATTTCCGTGAGAACAAGCTGTTCTGGGTAAGAAGGATAAGCGGCTTT
>CAMNFW010000019.1 GCA_946537565.1 uncultured Ruminococcus sp.
ATGTGAAAATCTTACTTCAATAACAATTCCGGATTCAGTAACTACAATTGGAGACAGCGCATTTAACGGCTGTAAAAATCTCACTTCAATAACATTACCTGATTCAGTGACTTATATTGGAGAGCAAGCATTTGCCTTCTGTAAAAATCTCACTTCAATAACGATACCAAAATCAGTGACATCAATAGGAATAGGTGCGTTTTATAGGTGCGAAAATCTCGTAGTTCGGTGTGAGCAGGATTCTTATGCACATAAATATTGTCAGGAAAATGGAATGCGCTTTGAATTGATATATAAACTTAATGGCATTTTAGATAAGTGCGAGGCAACAATGTTTGAGGACGAGGAAAATATAGTTATTCCATATGGCTATACTGAATTAGGGGAGGAATGTTTTAAAGAAAATCGTACTATAAGAAGTATTGTAATACCGGATTCAGTGACCTCAATTGGAAACAAAGCGTTTTACAGCTGTGTAAATCTTACTTCAATAATAATTCCAAATTCAGTGACTTCAATTGGAGACGGTGCATTTGCCAACTGTGAAAATCTTACCGTCCACTGCAAACGTGGCTCAGCTGCTCACAAATACTGCAAGGCTAATAAGATACGCTTCAAAGCACCGTTATTCGGATAAATAAAAAATAAACGAAAAGAGGAAAAACATGGAATACAATGAAATCATAGCTATGCTTAAAGCAAAGCTGGGTGATGACCCGGAGGAAAATGACAAGATACTCCGCAAGGAGGGCGAAAACTTCGTAAAAGAAGGCAATGCAGACGGTATCAAGGCAGTAGGTGAGCTGCTGCTTGAAAATATGCCGGAGGAGCGCCGCAAGGAGGTAGAGCGCCTTACTCACATGGACGGCGAGAGCCTTGACGATGTATACAAACGTATCGTAAAGATGATCGACGAAAAGAAGATACTGGAGGCGCTTCCCATTGCTGAGAAGCTCTACAAAAAGATAACTCTTGAATATGCTGAGGGTGAGACCTCAAAGTTTGTATGCCTGAGAAATCCTTTTGAGGACAATCTCTGTCAGGTGCTTTTCAAGACAGACAAGGTGCTTAACCGTGCGCCCTTTGATTTTGCAGCATACCTTACTACATATGCTTATCTTCTTGTTGAGACCGGCTCCACCGTTGACGCTATACCGATACTTGAAAAGGCAATTGCTTATAATCCTGTTGATGTAGGTCCGAGATTTGAGCTGGCGGAGATATACAAGGTAATAAAGAATTACAAGAAACTGGCTGAGATCACTCGCCAGACCATTGAGGTTGCATCTTCACCGATCGCACTGGCAAGGTGTTATGCCAACATGGGATATATGCTTACTGACAAGCGTGAGCTTGATGATGCAGCGGCATTTTACATAGCAAGTGTAATGCTTGCACCGAATCCGGCAATTCCGCTGGAGATGCAGGCGCTTGCTGATCTTAAGGGCAAGCCGATTGTTCGTCCGACCAATGAGCAGATAGCCGAGGTAATGAAGAAGTATGACATTGACTATGGTCCGAGCAAGAAGGTCATTGAGGTGGCAGCACAGCTCTCGCAGAATTATCTCATTGAGAAGAACATACCCTATGCTCTCCAGACACTTAAAATACTTTATAATCTCACCTTTGACGAGCAGATAAAGGATCTTATCCTTAAGTTAGACCCTAAGTCAGCAATGGCTGTTCCGAAGCCGGAGCAGGAAAATGACGGTGAAAAGCCGAATATCACTCAGACTGTGAATGACGATCCGGAGGAATGATATATAACAAGACCCCATGAGGCAGCGAAAGCTTCATGGGGTCATTATTATTCTCTTAGATACGGCGGACGCTTAGAGTTTACACCGTATACACCGCCAGCGCCGCCGACTGTGATAAGGAGCAGCAATTTTTTCAGCGGAACTGCTGAGGAGATCACTGCTGCACCGGCAATGAAAATAACGGCATAGATCATAAAGCCGCAGATGATGCCGTTTATAAGGCCTTTAGTGCGCCGGTGTTTGCCGCAGATATAACCGGAGAAATATCCGCCGGCTGCGAGGGATATGACTGAAAATGCCGGTGCAAAATCAAGGCTTTCAAGGAGAGTATAAGTCAGGGCGGAGAACAGTGCAGTGAGCAGGAGAATTGTTCCCAGACCAATAAACACAGAAACGGCAATGCTTCCTGCACTGCTCGTCCAAAGGCTTCTTCGGCTTTTCATAAAAAACCTCCCCATAGAAAATGTAGCTTACTACAATCTATGCGGAGGTCATTGAATATATTCCGGAGAGGATCAATCCTCGTCCTCATTATTTTTTTTCTTTTTAGATTTTTTCTCAGGCTTTTCGGCATCTTCCTCATCGTCCTCGACTTTGGCAGCCTTGACCTTAGCCTTTGATGAAGCAGCCTTAGCACGTTCAGAAGCAGTAACGTTTTCAGCGATTGCCCAGGTTTTGATACGCAGCTTATGTCTTTCGCCGCCGGTCTCGATAACAACAGTATCGTCGCCGATACGAGCGATTATGCCAACGATGCCGCCGCTGGTAATGATCTCATCGCCGACCTGAAGATTAGCCTGCATATCCTTAAGCTCCTGGTCTCTTTTTTTCTGGGGCTTGATAGCCATGAAATAGAGCAGACCAAACATGATAACAAGCGGAACAACAAGAGTGAGGATTGAACTTCCTGCGGAAGGCTGGGCAGTTGCTGCGGCAGAACCCTCAGCAAAAGCTGTGACAGAGGTGAGCGAAGCTGCAATACCTGTGGAAGCAGCTGCGATACCGATACGGATCAAAGATTTCTTCATAAACATATCTCCTTCTTTCATTTTTTGAGTATATACTCAGAATATTATACCATATAATACCGGATAATGCAAGTGTTTTTTCAGAATTTGTATAACTTTTAAAATTTTATGAAAATAAAGAAAATTCTCTTGCAGTATCGGCTGATTTGTAGTATAATAAAAGTGTATTTTCTGAGAGCTGATAATGCTGCTGCTGCGGTGTTCAAAAGGTAAATAACCATTCTCCGCAGCTGACATAACAACTGGATAAAGCTCTTGAAGAAGGAGAGATAAAATGAAACTCATCTCAGTAGTAGTGCCGTGTTACAATGAACAGGAAGTGCTGCCGATGTTCTATGAGGAGATAACGAAGATCTCGGCACAGATGAAGGAAGAACATTCAGAACTGGAATTTGAATATCTGTTCATCAATGACGGCTCAAAAGATAAGACCCTTGAGATATTCCGTGAGCTGGCAGACAAGGACAAGCGTGTAAGGTATATCTCATTTTCAAGAAATTTCGGAAAGGAATCTGGTATGTATGCCGGACTGAAAAATGCAAAGGGAGATTTTGTTGTAGTAATGGACGCAGATCTCCAGCATCCGCCGGCATTCCTTCCCCAGATGTATAACTATGTAAAGGACGGAGAATATGACTGTGCCACCACCAGAAGAGTTAACCGCAAGGGCGAATCTAAGGTGCGTTCATGGTTTGCAATGAAATTCTATAAGATAATGAACAAGATATCCCAGACGGAGATCGTTGACGGTGCCCAGGACTTCCGGTTCATGACAAGACAAATGGTGGATTCAATACTGGAAATGTCGGAGTATAACCGTTTTTCAAAGGGAATATTCAGCTGGGTAGGCTATAAGGTAAAGTATATGCCTTATGAAAATGTTGAGCGCCCGGCAGGAACCTCTTCCTGGTCATTCTGGGGACTGTTCAAGTATTCACTTGAAGGAATAATGGCATTTTCCACAGCACCTCTTGCTATTGCACTGATATTGGGAATAATATCCGGAGCAGCCTCACTGGTGCTGTATATACTTGCAATAGTATCAGCCTGTGCCGGCTGGATATATACATCGCTGTTTGTGATAATCGCAACTGTGCTGCTTATCGGAGCATTTCAGCTGGTCTGCACCGGAGTGCTGGGAATGTATCTGGGCAAGACCTATATGGAATCAAAGCGCAGACCCATATATATAGCCAGTGAAACTGATGAGATATGGCGCAGCAGAAGATCCGGCAGCGGAACCTGAAAGCTGACCAGCGGAGGTGAGTGCGCTTGAACAAGCATACTAAGCTTATCATATCGCTGCTTTTTGCGGTGCTGATAATATTTGCCTTTGCTGTTACACGGTTTTATTTCAGCGTGCCGGATGAGACCGGAGGAAAGGGCAATCAGGATATTGTTGCCACCAGGCTCAATTCCGACTCTGACGGAAATACTATCTTCGGTACCGGCGACGGTCACTATGGACTTATCGACAGCCAGGGAAGAGTATTTGTAGCACCGGAGTGGACGGAGCTGAACTTTGCCGGCGACGACAGATGTATTGCTTCAAAAAACATAGGCGGCAGAACGGTTTACGGCTGTATCGACTATGACGGAAATATCATAGTCCCCTTTGTGTACAGCAAGATAACCGAACGCAGAGTTGAGCAGTATGATTTTTACACAGCTGAAAACGCTGACAGCGGAGAAACAGTTGTCTATGACAGCAGCTTCGTGCCTTGTTTCCGCCGTGCATGGGAAGGCTGTACCTTTGACGGCAGCGAGATGAAGCTGACCAGCGGAAAAAACAGCTATATCTATACGATAACTCCGGAAGGCTTTCTCTTCACCGGCGCTTCTCTTTCGGGTGAAGCACTGAGCTGCGGATATGATATTGATGTTACCAGCAGAGTATTGCTCTCGAAGCTGACTGTTCCCATGCTGGAGAAAATGACAGCTGATGTTGGTACATATCTGGAGTATGCCTATACCGGCGATGACGATCTTCTTTCAAAGCTGACCAGCGGCAGCAGAACAGGCTTTTTACAGCTTTTCCCGGAGGAACATAAAATACTTGACAAAAAGCTGAAGGGAATTTCTGATATTTATATTTATTCAGTGAGAGCTGACGGCGATGTTCCGAGATATGAAGCAGCTATAAAGGCTGACACTGAAATAACTTATTCAGATGATATCACCGGCGAAACAAGGATACTCCGTGACGTGTACAAAGCCTCAGTGGTGTTCAGCGGAACAGGCGAGAATAATCTTACAGCTGTATCCGGAGGATTTGCACTCAGAGCGCCGGATTATCCCAAGCCTGAACAGAATGAACCGCAGACTGATAGTTCAGCGGAAATACCGGCAGCAGGTTCAGAGTATATCCCGATCACGACTCAGCCGGCAGTTCTGGGGTATTGATCAGCAACAAAGGAGCGCTTATGAAAAAACTGATAAGCATATTGTCCGCAGCGGCAATGCTTCTTCTTGGCGGCTGCGGAGTTATGAACAAAGCTGATGAAGTTCAGTCCGGTCAGGAGACTGAAACGTCTGAACCGGATACTCAGCCGTCAGAAACAGAAACTGAACCGGTAAAGGAAGATGTTTCCGAGGCAGAGATACACATTCCCGATAATCAATTCATGGCTGATATAGTTCTTGGAATGAACCGGGAGCAGGTCATTGAGGTGATGGGCGAGCCGGAGAATGAAGCGGATAATTACAAGGTAGACTTTACCACTCATGAGCTTCAATACAGCGTGGAATTTTACGATGTGGAAAATTACGATGACGCTCTTGTTTCCGGGTATAAATTTTTCGAGTTCAGCGAAAACGACAGCCTCATCTGTTACGGCTGGCATTTAGGTCCGGTTGGCGAGGGTGACGGTCAGAAGTTTCCATATTCTGAAAATGACCTGGGCGCAAACTTCAAGCTGGTAATGCTTGACCTTGAAGAGAAATACGGAGCAGGCGAATATTCCGATGAATACGCTGACTACGGCGTAAGAGAAGAATATACCTGGCATACCTCCGGAGGCGATATCTGGGCGGCATGGGGAGTTGATATGTGGGGCGGCGGCGAGCCAGCAAGCTATGAAGACGGTATCAATGAAATTATAGTTTCCTGCTCAGTGCCTGCGGAAGAACAGTCCCAGGAACAGCAGGAGCCTGATGAATCCCATGAACAGCAAAACTATACGGTAGAGCTTATGGACGGCATAAAGCTGGGCATGAGCCGCAGCGATGTTGAAGCGATAGTTGGTGCGCCGGATAATGAAGAGGAATACATGAAGTCTGAGCTTGTGGTCGAGACCGCATACAACAGTATTCCTTATCCTCTTGAAGCTGTCCAGCTCAAAGGCTATATGTTTTTTGAGTACAGCACTGACGAAGAGCTTATCTGTTATGGCTGGCATTTAGGCAAGCCTGATGGCTACAGCTCAGCATATTATCCATATACGGAGGACGAGCTGAGCCAGGCATACAGTCTCATATATAATGACCTGTCAGAGAAATACGGCAGAGGCGAACATGATTCCTACAGCGGCATAAAAGATGAGTATTCCTGGATCACAGGAAATGAAGTGCTTTGGGCAGTCTGGGGTACAAATATGTGGTCAGATCAGCGGGAGCGTGAACCAGAGGAATATGAGGCTGGAATAAATGAAATAATAATCTCCTGTTCGGAGATATACAGATAAAGATAAGGAGTAAAGCTATGTCAAAAAAAGTTGCAGTTATCATGGGAAGCGACAGCGATTTCCCTGTAGTAAAATCGGCTCTTACTGAGCTGAAAAAGTATGGAGTAGAGTTTGAGTGCAGAGTAATGAGCGCTCACCGTACACCGGCAGAGGCTTGCGGATTTGCTTCAAAGGCAAGAGAAAACGGCTTTGGTGTGATCATCTGTGCAGCCGGAATGGCAGCGCATCTTGCCGGAGTTGTTGCAGGTCACACAACACTGCCTGTAATTGGTATCCCGATGAAGTCAAAGGCACTGGAGGGCGTTGATGCTCTGCTGGCAACAGTAATGATGCCTCCGGGAGTGCCTGTAGCAACAGTTGGGATCGACGGCGCAAAAAATGCAGCTGTACTGGCAGTGCAGATGCTGGCAATAGAAGACGGTGAGCTGGCACAGAAGCTTGCTGCCGAAAAGCAGAAAATGGCTGAGGGTGTCCGTGAAAAGGATAAAGCCCTTCAGGAGCAGATCGCAGCTTTATGACCAGAAGGGAGCATACTTATGTTCGGTAAAGATAAGAAGAAAAAAAGATTTATTATTAAGGAAGAGCAGCTTATTGGTATGGCTGCAATTCAGGTAATAGTGGATACTGAAACAGGTGTTAATTATCTTAATACTGTCGGCAGCGGAACGTCAGGTCTTACTCCATTGCTTGATGCAGACGGCAATATCATTGTAACTCCTGCTTCGGAGCTTACAGAAGAATAAGTTTACAATTTCCGCATAGAAGCGGGATTGCATATACATTTACATAATTCTCAAGGAGGAGTATAAAAATGGCAAACATTGAAAAGAAAGAACAGCTCTATGAGGGCAAGGCTAAGAAGGTATTCGCAACTAACGATCCTGATCTGGTCATCGTTGACTACAAGGACGATGCTACTGCTTTCAACGGCGAGAAAAAAGGAACTATCGCAGGCAAGGGTGTCATCAATAACCGTATGACAAACTATATGTTCAAGATGCTCGAAAAGGAAGGCGTTCCCACTCATCTTGTTGAGGAGATCAGCGACCGTGAAACTATCGTAAAGAAGGTTTCCATCGTTCCCCTTGAGGTAATAATCAGAAACGTAGCAGCCGGCAGCTTTTCAAAGAGAATGGGCGTTGAGGAAGGAAAAAAGCTTCTCTGCCCGATACTTGAATACAGCTACAAGAACGATGATCTGGGCGATCCTTTTATCAACGATTACTATGCGCTCGCTCTTGGTCTCGCTACAAAGGAAGAGCTGGATACTATTGCTAAGTATGCCTTTAAGGTAAACGAGTTCATGGTGAACTTCTTCAAGGGTCTTAATATCGACCTTATCGACTTCAAGATCGAGTTCGGCAGAACCTCTGACGGACAGATCATTCTTGCTGACGAGATCTCACCTGATACCTGCCGCTTCTGGGACAGCACAACTCATGAGAAGCTGGATAAAGATCGTTTCCGCAGAGATATGGGCGGTGTTGAAGAGGCTTATCAGGAAATTATGAAGAGACTTATGGGAGAATGATCTATGGGTGGATTTTTCGGAGCAGCCTCGAAAAATGACTGCGTTACAGATGTTTTTTTCGGAACAGATTATCATTCGCACCTCGGTACAAGACGTGGAGGTCTGACATCATATTCAGAGGAAAACGGATTTCAGAGAAATATCCACAGCATTGAAAATTCTCCTTTCAGGACAAAATTTGAAACAGACGTTGTAAATATGAGGGGAAAACTCTGTATCGGCTGCATCAGCGATACAGACCCGCAGCCTATACTTGTTCGTTCAAAGCTTGGACTTTACGCTGTCTGCTCAGTCGGAATAATCCGAAATGCAGAGGCACTGGTAAATGAACTGCTGGAGAGCGGCTGTGCAAACTTTGAAGCAATGAGCAGCGGAAATATCAATTCCGGCGATCTTATCGGTGCGCTCATCGCTCAGCGCAGCAGCTTTGTTGAAGGCATACGCTATGCCCAGAGCAAGATAGAAGGAACTATGTCGCTGATAATCCTCACTAAGGACAGCATTATCGCTGCCCGTGATGAGTACGGAAGACTTCCTATTATAATAGGAAAGAGAAGCGACGGCTATTGCCTTTCAACTGAATCCTTTGCATTCCAGAAGCTGGGCTACAGTACATACAAGGAGCTTCAGGCTGGCGAGATCGTAAAGCTGACAGCTGATGAATGTCAGGTGCTGGCTGAGGGCGATCCTTCAAAGATGAAGATATGTACCTTCCTATGGACTTATTACGGCTATCCAAATGCTGTATATGAAGGCGTTAACGTTGAAGTCATGCGTGCAAGAAACGGCGAGATCATGGCTGAAAACGATATCGCAGCAGGCAAGCTGCCGGACGTTGACTATGTATGCGGAGTTCCTGATTCCGGTACACCTCACGCTATCGGCTATGCAAACCGCAGCGGGATCCCCTTCGCCCGTCCTTTTATAAAATATACCCCCACATGGCCGAGAAGCTTTATGCCAACTAACCAGAGCATGAGAAATCAGGTGGCTAAAATGAAGCTGATACCTGTTCATGAGCTGATCGAGGGTAAAAAACTGCTCTTCGTGGATGACAGTATCGTCCGTGGAACACAGATGAGGGAGACAGTAGAATTTCTTTATGAAAACGGTGCTAAGGAAGTTCATATGCGTTCAGCCTGTCCGCCTATAATGTACGGCTGCAAGTACCTGAATTTCTCAAGAAGCCATTCAGAGCTGGAGCTTATCGCAAGACAGATAATAGATGAATTTGAGGGAGCAGAGGGTGTAAAGTATCTGGCTGAATACAGCGATACAAACACCGAAAGAGGCAAGCGCCTGCGTGATGAGATATGCCGCAGACTTAAGCTGACTTCACTGGAATTCCAGTCTCTTCCCGGAAAAGTAAAAGCAGTGGGACTGCCGGAGTGTCAGCTCTGCACTTACTGCTGGAGCGGAAAAGAGTAATACATGATCAGTAATTCTTATGCAGAATTCTGACAGCGGATCTTTGCAGCGCAGAGACAGTTTTAAAACAGCTGTCTGCTGTTCTGCCGGTCGGCTGATACACCGATCCCCTTTTTACAAAATCAATTATGGAGGAGATTAATAATGAACAACAGTTATTCGGAAAGCTATAAAAAAGCCGGTGTTGATGTTACAGCCGGATACAAAGCTGTTGAGCTTATGAAGCAGCACATCGCCCGTACACAGATACCGGGTGTATTGTCAGGCATAGGCGGCTTCGGCGGTCTTTTTGAGCTTGACCTTACTGGTATAAGCAAGCCTGTTCTTGTTTCAGGAACAGACGGAGTAGGCACAAAGATAAAGATCGCATTTATCATGGATAAGCATGATACAGTTGGAATCGACTGTGTTGCAATGTGCGTTAATGATATCATCTGCTGCGGAGCAAAGCCTCAGTTCTTCCTGGATTATATTGCCTGCGGAAAGAATGTTCCGGAGAAAATAGCAGAGATCGTGTCCGGAGTTGCAGAGGGCTGTGTTCAGGCTGAATGTGCGCTCATCGGCGGTGAAACAGCGGAGCATCCCGGTCTTATGCCGGAGGACGAGTATGACCTTGCCGGCTTTTCAGTTGGAGTTGTTGACAAGGACAAGATCCTGCGCCCCGATACTCAGAAGGCAGGAGATGCTGTTATTGCAATAAAGTCCAGCGGTGTGCATTCCAACGGATTCTCACTGGTAAGAAGCGTATTTGATGTAAATGAGCAGAATCTTTCAATGCACTTTGATGATCTTGGAACAACACTGGGTGAGTGTCTGCTTACACCTACAAGAATATATGTCAAGGCTGTTATGAGTCTGCTGAGCAAGGTGAATGTAAAGTCCATTTCTCATATCACCGGCGGCGGATTCTATGAGAATATCCCCCGTTCACTGCCAAAGGGAATCTCTGCAAAGATCGAGAGAAATGCAGTTCAGGTGCTGCCGATATTTGATCTTATCAAGAGAAGTGGAAATATCCCTGAGCGTGATATGTTCAATACCTTTAACATGGGTGTTGGCATGATAGTATGCGTTGACAAGAACGATGCAGACAATGCAGTTGCTGCAATAAAGGCAGCCGGCGAGGACGCATATATCCTGGGCGAGCTTGTTGAATCAGAGGAAGGCGTTATCATCTGCTGACAGGAGATCATTAACAGAACGGTGAATTTATGACATATATTATACTTGTTCCGTTAATGCTTTTTCCGTCGATCGTTGCAGGACTGCTTCTGTATTTCTTTGGGAAGTTTTATCTTGAAAGGTACAGGATAATCAAGAGCGGAGAAGCTGTAGATGGACGGATAACCGGATTTTCTTCCAGCTATTCAGCTCCTGACCCTGAAACCCAGACCAGCACCTATGAGGGACAGATCTATAAGGCTGTCTACTGGAACACCGAGCTGGGCAGAGAGGTGGAGGCGGAGTGTTCCTACTCAGTGAAAAAACACTTCCACCGCATCGGTGATAAAGTGACCATAGTTCCCCACCCCGATAAACCGGATAATTTTGTGTTTACCGAGGACGAGGAAGCTTTCCGCAGAAAGCCGAAGATATTTTTTTCACTGGCAGCGGCAGCAGTCCTGGTGAATATAGCTATAATAATATTCGAGCTGGGAGTTGTATAAAGCTGAAACATAAGTATTCCAGCGGTGAGTCTGAGGAGATACAGAGCCGTCAGTATGATCATTCCGGCTCAGACAAAGCGGTCAGTTTACCTTCCGTGTAACAGATATCTGCGGCAGGTCATAATTTATGAGGAATATCTCTTTCAACTGGCGGCACAGGGATAATACAGGGACACGTTCAGTTCCCGGAGTGATAATGAGGTGAAGCAAAATGAAGATCGAATTTGCTGATTATGTCTGGGCAGTGTTATCAGTCATAATCGTTGGCGCATCATACATGAACGGGCGGCTTATACTGGGAGTGATAACAGTATACGTTCTCATGGCAGTGCTGTTCTTTGTTCACATCATGAGACTTAGAAAGAAAATGGACGGCAGCGTTACAGTTTACGGCACAATAACTGACTATCATGAGGAACATGAAAGATACAAGCTGTATTATCCTGTTGTGAATTATGTGACCGAGGAAGGCAGAGAGATCAGTACAGTCTATATGCTTGGCAGCAGAAAGATGAACTACTCTATCGGCAGCGAGGAGAGAATATGTTATTCCCCTGACGACCCGATGTTTTTCTATTTTGCTGAAAAGGAAGATGAGCTTGCAAATAAGTATTACAAATATATACTTATAACCGGTATCATTACGGCTGTAATTTGCTTATGCCTATACTATTTATAATGGTATATATAAATACAGTTTTTCAGCTTCGATTTTTGCGGAGTTTACGGAAGGGGGAACTGCAATGAAATGTCCATATTGCGGAGCAGATGCAACAAAGCCATTGTGTGATTACTGCGGCTCAGACCTGAATTTCCTGTTTCAGCATGAACGTCAGCAGTCAGCGTCATATCAGACAAAGGGCGGTTTTTCCAACGTCCAGGGCAGCGACAACAATATCACCCAGAATGTCATAAACAATTATTATTACGGCAGCGGTCCTGTCAGAAATAATTTTGGTCAGCCTTATGGTTATCCAATGTCATCGCCTAAGAGCAAAATAGCGGCTATAATACTTTGCTGCATAGGATTTTTCGGATTAGGCGGTCTGCACCGCTTGTATGCCGGGCATTTTCTTTCCGGACTACTGTGGTTTTTTACCTATGGATTGTTTGGCATAGGAACATTGGTTGACCTTGTCAGACTCGCATCAAATTCATTCAAAGACGGTCAGGGAATGATAATAAATAATTGATCTAAGACAGGACGAAAGGAGCTGTTTCCAATGAAAAAAATAGTCGTGCTGGTCTCAGGCGGAGGCACAAATCTACAGGCGCTTATAGATGCTGAAAAAAGCGGCATCATCAAGGGCGGAAGCATTACCTGTGTAATATCCTCAAAGCCGGGAGCTTATGCACTGGAAAGAGCAGAAAACAACGGCATTCCCACAAGAGTTATCCCAAGAAAAGAATATCCCGACAGCGTAAGCTACAGCCGTGCTGTTCTTGAAGCTCTTGACGAGGAGCAGGCTGACCTGGTGGTGCTTGCCGGATTCATGACCATACTCGATGAGTGTGTTACAAAAAAATATGCCTATAAGATAATCAACGTCCATCCTGCCCTGATACCTTCATTCTGCGGCGAGGGATTTTACGGTCTGAAAGTCCATGAAGCCGCCCTTGAATACGGTGTAAAGGTAAGCGGCGCAACCATTCATTTTGTAAACGAAAAGGCTGATGCCGGCGCTATAATCCTACAGGGAACTGTTAACGTTGAACGGGATGATACTCCGGAGGTACTTCAGCGCCGCATTATGGAAAATGTGGAATGGAAGCTGCTTCCAAAAGCTGTGTCACTGTTCTGCCAGGATAAGATCGAGATTATCGGCGGCAAAGCATATGTGAGGGAATGAGCATGGATATCAGAAGAATAGCATCAGTCCTTGCGGTCACAGTCCTGCTCAGCGGCTGTTCCGGTGAAAATACCGGCAGCATAAACAAGCTCACACCGCCTGTGACCTCAGATTTTATTGCAGAGCCTGAAACTACAGAAGCTGAAACTACAGAGACCCGGACTGCTGCTGTCACTGAAACTACTGCCGCAGCCACTGTCACTGTAATAACGACAACAGCTTCTGTCAGTGAAACAACAATTGTAACTACTGCTGCTGCCATAACCACTGCCGCTCCAGAAACTGAACCGCCAGTCATTGAGATAATTACTGAACCGGAAACACAGGCTGTCTTTGAGCGCAGTATCGCTCCAGCCAATGAGGGCATGGTGCATTTCATTCTCAACACCGATACCCTTTGCGTTCATCTCGACGAAAACTGCACCGCAGCAAAAAAGATACTGCCAGAAAATTACGCTGAGATCGACCTGCCGGAAGATGAACTTGGAACTTATGAAGGTGTGTATTGGGCGTGCGGCAAATGCTCAGGCAGCTATAAGAATATACTTCCGAAATTCTCAGAGGAGAAAGAGTGAGAGCCTGACTTTATGAGAGCAGCAAGCATTATGCTCTGAGAGTACAGGTTCTGACAGATCATAAAAATTACCAGGAGGAAAAACTATGAAAAAGCTTGATCTTTTCCAGGAGCTAAGCTCCAACGCATACCCCGGAAGAGGTATTATCATCGGCAGATGCAGCTGCGGAAAAAAAGCAGTTGCAGCCTATTTCATCATGGGCAGAAGTGAAAACAGCCGCAATCGTGTATTCATTGAGGAGGGAAAAGGGATCCGTACAGAGGCTTTCGACCCCAGCAAACTCACTGATCCCCACCTTATCATCTATGCGCCGGTTCGTCAGCTGGGAAACAAGCTCATCGTTACCAACGGCGACCAGACAGATACTATCTATGAGATGATGGACAAGCAGTTCACCTTTGAGCAGGCTCTCCGCACCCGTGAGTTTGAGGACGATGCCCCAAACTATACACCTCGAATTTCCGGTATTCTCCGTTTCGAGAAGGACAGCTTCAACTATGCAATGTCCATTCTGAAAAGCGCAAACGGCGATCCTTCTTCCTGCCAGCGTTATACATTCAGCTATAACAATCCTATTGCCGGCGAGGGACATTTCATTCATACATATATGGGTGACGGTTCACCTCTTCCCAGCTTTGAAGGCGAGCCTAAGCTGGTGGAGATAAGCGGTCCTATCGACGAGTTCACCGAAAAGCTCTGGAACAGCCTCAACGAGGACAACAAGGTTTCACTCTTTGTACGCTTTGTAGATCTTGAAGACGGAAGTGAGGAAACTCGTATAGTCAACAAGAACAAGTAATGACAGAATCCAGCAAGTTTCCGGGTAAATATATCCAAAAACAGATATTTTGGACAGAAAGTATTTGCAGGAAAAAATTTGATTATACATAAATACAAGGAGGACATTATCATGTCAAACGAAATGGAATTAAAATACGGCTGCAATCCTAATCAGAAGCCGTCAAGAGTATATATGGCAGACGGCAGCGAGCTTCCGATAACAGTTCTCTGCGGAAGACCGGGATATATCAATCTGCTGGACGCTCTCAACGGCTGGCAGCTGGTAAAGGAGCTTAAGGCAGCAACAGGAGTTTGTGCAGCGACCTCATTCAAGCACGTTTCACCAGCCGGCGCAGCTATCGGCAGACCCTTAAGCGATGATCTCAAGAAGATATACTGGGTAGATGATCTTGGCGAGCTAAGTCCCCTTGCCAGTGCATATGCAAGAGCAAGAGGTGCAGACAGAATGTCTTCATACGGCGATTTCATTGCACTTTCAGATAAGGTTGATGTATGCACAGCAAAAATGATACAGCGAGAGGTAAGCGACGGAATTATCGCTCCTGACTACGATGACGAGGCTCTGGAAATTCTTAAATCAAAGAGAAAAGGCACTTATTGTATCCTTAAGATAGACGAGAGCTATAAGCCGGCACCTATCGAGACCAAGCAGGTTTATGGTGTATCCTTCGAGCAGGGACGCAATGAGCTGGATATCAACCGTGAGCTGCTGGCAAATATCGTTACAGAGAATAAAAATATCCCCGACGATAAAAAGGACGACCTGCTTATCTCCCTTATCACCCTTAAGTATACCCAGTCCAATTCCGTATGCTATGTAAAGGACGGACAGGCAATAGGCATAGGCGCAGGACAGCAGTCCCGTATCCACTGCACAAGACTTGCCGGTCAGAAAGCAGATAACTGGTGGCTCAGACAGTCACCCCAGGTAATGGGACTTGAATTTGTGGACGATATTCGCAGAGCAGACCGTGACAATGCAATTGATGTATATATCGGCGACGAGTATGAGGACGTGCTTCGTGAGGGCGAGTGGCAGAGAATATTCAAGGTAAAGCCTGCTGTATTCACCGCTGAGGAAAAGAAAGCATGGCTGGCAAAGAACACCGGTGTATGCCTGGGCTCGGACGCATTCTTCCCCTTCGGTGACAACATCGAGCGTGCAAAGAAATCCGGCGTTGAGTATATCGCAGAGCCGGGCGGTTCTATCCGTGACGATAACGTTATCGAGACCTGCAATAAGTACGGAATTGCTATGGCGTTCACCGGAATCAGACTGTTCCACCATTAATATTTAAGCGGTCAGGGAAAGAGCTGACAGTGCAGGATTTTAATTCTTAATATATATTACAAAAGCCACAGTGTAATAGCTGCGGCTTTTGTTATTATTCACAAAATATCGCTGTTGAAATTGTTAGAAATAT
>CAMNFW010000020.1 GCA_946537565.1 uncultured Ruminococcus sp.
CGATTTGTCTCAAAAGTGGAAAATCCCGGTGTATCAGCAATATATCCGCCCTCAGCCAGCTTATACAGCTCTGCATGGCGAGTGGTATGCTTTCCTCTTCCAAGCTTGCGGCTTATCTCTCCGGTGGGCAGCTTAAGTGTCGGATCAACTGCATTGAGAAGCGTGGATTTTCCAGAACCTGAATTGCCGGTCAAAGCGCTTATTTTCCCAGCCATAAGCTCCCGTACAGCCATGATAGTATCGCTGTTTGCATAGTCGATATCCAGCACATTAATGCCGATATTATCGTATATCTCATGTATCCTGCTGCTGTCGCCCAGATCAGTTTTGGTTATTACAATGACCGGCTCGATCTCCTTGTACTCAGCTATGGCAATAAACTTGTCCAGCAGAAGATAATTCGGCTCAGGGCTGACTGTTGATACTATGAACATTATCTGGTCAAGATTTGCAAGAGGCGGTCGGATGATATAATTTCTGCGCTCCTCCACATCGGTTATTACACCGCTGCTGAATGATACTCTGTCACCGGCACAGGGACTTATACCTGTATTGCGGAATTTTCCCCTTGCTTTACACTCATATATACCGTCAGGGGACTCTACAGAATAGAGTCCCCCTACGCATTTTATTATTATTCCGCTTTTGTTATCAGCGCTTACCATGTGAATTCAGGATCAGGATCAACTATCACCGGCTCATCTCCGCCCTGTGGAGGTTCGATAACTACCGGCGGATCATCTATATTCGGATTCGGCTCAATATAAACCGTTGTAGTCTCAGGCTCAACATAAGGCGGGTCTGTAGGCGGATCCGTAGGCGGATCTGTAGGCGGCTCTGTTTCAACATGGAAGCCTCCGACTGAGTTGAATGCACCCCAGATATCCTCTGTTTCAGTTCTTGTTGAACTGTCAGCAAAGTTGAAGTAATAGGTTCCCAGCTGAGCACGCTGATTTGTTGTCATGTTAGTGAGTGTTACAGAAACGTATACATTTTCACCTGCACCCTCTACTTTGTGAGTTATAGAACTCATCTCAGGGCAGAGAATGATATTTGTAGTATCAGTTGTGGTAGTTCCGTCCTCATTGCGGAGCATGAAGTCGATTACGAATCTTCCGTTTGCATCTGACGGGAACGGAATGGTGAACTCGATCTCGCCGTCAGGTGTCTGACCGTTGCTGACCTCGAATACGATAGTCGTGCCGATCTCAACCTTTTCGCCCTTTGCAATACTCTGCTTTACGACCTTGCCCTCATCCTCATATGAAGCCACTGACTTGGTCTCTACCTTAAGTCCCTTATACTCTGCAAGTGTGGAAGCATCGTCGATAGTACGTCCTACCCAGTCATCTACACTTACCTGTCCTGCGTCAACGCCCATGCTGACATATAGGATAACTGTTGTACCCTTGTGAACATTGGTTCCTGCGCTCGGCTCGGTCTTTATTACATAACCCTTCGCCACATCGGTGCTGGAGGAATTCTTTACCTCACATTTAAGACCCTTCTGGGTCAGCATATCCTTCGCCAGCTCCTGATTCATATCAGAGACATCGGGAACATCAACTGTTTCCATACCTTTACTGACTTTAACTTTCAGTATATCGCCCTTTTTGAATTCAGTCTGGGGCGCTATATCCTGTTCGATTATTATACCTGCATCTGCTTCGTTATATTCTGATCCGTCCTCCTGAAATTGAATGTTATTGCCGTACATGGCCACAGCATCGTTAAAATCCATGCCTACTACATCAGGCATTTTGTAATCGTTGTTATTGGTATCACCTTTAAGCAGTCCGCTTAGCAGCGTTGCAATGAATATTACTGCCACCAGGATAACAACAACTACTACTGCTGTAAGTACAGGCACGACCAGTGATGAACGCTCTTCCTCTTCATCATCGTCATCATCGTCATCGTCATAGTAATCCTCGTTATTATATCCGGCATAATTCTGAGGCTGCTGAGCATACTGTTTAGGCTGAGGCATCTGACCGCCGCCGTTCTGCTGTCTCTGACCAGCCTGAACATAAGCCGGCTCAGGCTGCTGAGGGAGTGCAGCATCATAATAGCGTACATCTTCCTCCTCTTCATCTGCGGCTTCCTGATAGTAACCGAAAACAATGCTTGGATTGGCTTTAAAATGCTCTATATCAGCGATCATCTCTGCGGCAGTCTGATATCTGTCCTCAGGAGCCTTTTCCATAGCCCTCAGAACGATCTCCTCTATTCCGTCAGGGATATTTGGATTAACAGACTTCGGACGCTCAGGAGTGTCGTGCATATGCATTACAGCTATTGCGACCGGATTATCGCTGTCGAAGGGCTTTCTACCGGTGAGCATCTCATACATCATTGCGCCCACTGAATATATATCGCTCTTGGCATCAGTAACGTCACCGCTTGCCTGCTCAGGAGAGATATAGTGTACGCTTCCGATAGCCTGATCTGTAGCGGTCTTGCCTTCTTCTCTTGCAAACTTTGCAATTCCGAAATCCATGACCTTGATAGTGCCGTCATTGAACATCATGATATTCTGAGGCTTGATATCTCTGTGAACGATGCCCTTATCATGAGCGTGCTGGAGCGCACGGAGTATCTGTATGACAAAGTGTACAGTATCCTTCCATGTAAGCACCTTTTCATCTTCGATATACTCTTTAAGGGTGATACCGTCGATGTACTCCATGACGATGTACTGTATCTTGTCAGAGAATCCAACGTCATATATCTTTACGATATTCGGGTGAGAGAGAACGGCTATTGCCTTGGATTCATTTCTGAATCTTCTGAGGAATTCCTCGTTCTCAGCGTACTCCTTCTTCAGGATCTTGATGGCAACTGTTTTGTTGTCGATGACATCAATGCCCTTATAGACTTCAGCCATTCCGCCTACGCCTATCAGCTCGGTTATCTCATATCTTCCATCGAGCTTTTTGCCAATGTTCTTATCCATTGTTTTCTTCCTTCCTCCTGCTCATTAATCTGAAATTACCGCAACAGTTACATTGTCACGGCCGCCCTTTTCCAGGGCAAGCTTTATCAGTGATCCTGTGATGCCGTCAAAGTCTGTATTTTTAATGGCATCAAATATTTCATCGTCCCTGCAATATCCCGACAAGCCGTCAGAACAAAGCAGAAGACTGATCTTATCTTCGTAATCCAGGAGGAAGGTGTCTGTAAGAACGGTTTTTTCAACTCCCACCGCACGAATAAGCATATGCTTCTGGGGGTGGTGTTCCATTTCCTCCTCGGTGATCTTTCCCTGTTCATAAAGCAGGGTCGATACGTTATGGTCTGTAGTTATCTGCTGAAGACCGCTGTCAGTGATGAGATAAGCTCTGCTGTCGCCCACATTGGCGATAAAAGCGGTCTTTGGGGTGACAAAGGCTGCAACGCAGGTGGTACCCATTCCGAAATTCTTGAAGTCAAGTCTTGCTCTTGTGTATATAACAGAATTTGCAGCAGAAATGGAGGAAATAAGCAGCTTGCGGATCCCGTCATCATTCAGGTTTTCGCTGTAGCCGTCAGAAAATCTCTGATAGAACTCTTCTATTGCGATAGTGCTTGCCTCCTTGCCCGCACGCTCGCCGCCCATGCCGTCACACACGACAGCAAGAACATTGTGTCCGAAATATTCACATCTCACAGCATCCTGATTTTCTTCTCGCCGGAGACCGATATCCGTACCGGATCTGAACCTCACTGATCCGCACCTCCATTCTCTTTTTCATTCTTTGCAGCGTCACGCCTAAGCTGACCGCACGCTGCTTCTATATCGCTGCCGAGAGTACGTCTTACGGTAGCGTTTATATTTCGTCTTTCCAGTTGTTTTGCGAAATCCGCAACAGCTGACCTGGCGGTCCGGTAATTTCTTTCTTTGACCCTGTTCACAGGGATAAGATTAACATGGCAGTTCATTCCTCTGAGAAGAGCAGCCAGCTTGTCCGCATCCTTTGCGGAGGAATTAACGTTGTCGATGACGGCATATTCAAAGGTTATCCGCCGTCCTGTCTTTTCGATGTAGTATCTGCACGCCTTCATAAGCTCATGTATATTATATGCACGGCTCACAGGCATTATTTCGCTTCGTCTTCCCTGATCCGGGCTGTGCAGGGAAATACAAAGCGTCAGCTGAAGTTTCAGGTCAGCCAGCTGGTATATCCTGGGAACGATCCCGCAGGTGGAAAGAGATATATGTCTTAGGCTGAAATTATTGCCCCGGCTGTCCGAAATCAGTCTCAGGAATTTCAGCACGTTGTCATAATTATCCAGCGGCTCGCCTATTCCCATAAGCACCACTGAGGAGATCTTTTTTCCGGACTGCCTTTCGGTTTCATAGATCTGCATCAGTATTTCTGACGGAAGAAGGTGTCTGACAAATCCGGCAATGGCTGATGCACAGAATTTGCACCCCATTTTACAGCCCACCTGTGTTGACACACATACTGAATATCCATAGCTGTATTCCATCAGAACAGTCTCCACAAAGTTACCGTCTGAAAGCCTATATAGATATTTTACAGTATTATCTATACCAGATTCAAGCTTTTTCTGCACAAATAGTCCATTTATACAAAAAATTTCTTTCAGCTTCGTTCTCAATTGGACAGATATATCAGTCATTTCGTCGAAATTGAAAACTCTTTTAACATGAAGCCACTGGAATATCTGCTTTGCCCTGAATTTCTTCTCGCCGATATCAGTAATTGCCTGCTCCAGCTCCGGCAGTTCAAGGCTCAGAATATCCAGTTTTTCCATGTTATCACCTTACTTTTCTGAATTTTGCAATGAAGAATCCATCGTCAAAGCCATACATTGGCGAAAGCACTGCGCTGCTGCCATATTTTCTCATCAGCATTTGCGGCAGCTCCACAGGCTCCAGCTCCGGGTGTTCCCTGAGAAGCCTTTCAACGACATCTTCGTTCTCAGCTCTGCGGACTGTACAGGTGGAGTATATCATCTCTCCGCCCACAGCCAGATAGTTCAGTCCGTTCTGAGCAATATTATACTGAATTTCCGGAAGCCGGTCAAATTCTGACAGTGCTTTGTATTTGATCTCCGGCTTTTTCCTTATGACACCATAGCCGGAGCATGGCACGTCACAGAGTATTTTTGTAAATTTTGGAAGTGACGGGTCGAACTTCGACGAATCACCAGCAGCCGCTTTTATATTCGTAAGTCCCAGACGCTGTGCGCCCTTCCGTATCAGCTCCACACGCTTTTCGTGAAGGTCAAAGGCGTAAACAGTTCCCCTGCCGTTCATCATCTCAGCCATGGTAAATGTCTTGCCGCCCGGTGCTGCACAAAGGTCAAGCACCAAATCATCTTCCTTCGGTGCAAGCGCCATGCAGCAGCACTGCGATGAAAGTCCCTGAACATGAAAATAACCTTTACGGAAAGCCTCTGTTGCCGTAATATCGCCGTTTCCATGTATAAACGAACACTCAGGAAGAAGCTCTCCGGTATCAACTATCGTTATCTTTCCCATTGCCTGGTGAAGCTCCTCAGAACTGCATCTCAGCTGATTACGGCGAATATACACCGCCGGCTTGTCGATAGAATGAGAAAGAAAATGGAACGCAAAATCCTTGCCGTAATCCTTTATAATGCTTTCTACAAGCTCCTCCGGACAGGAATATTCAATGGACATTCCCTTTATGCTGTCAGCCTTTCCATTGTATATCTCCTTGCCCTGACGGATAAAATTCCGCAAAACTGCATTCACCATTCCGGCAGCACTGGTCTTCCGGAACTTCTTCGCAAGTCCTGCACTTTCATTTACAGCTGCGCTGTCCGGCACGGAATCCATATACGCCAGCTGGTAAATCCCCGACCGCAATATATTTACAATTATGCTGTCCATTTTACTTAGCGGACGCTTTGCCAGCCTTTCGATAACATAGTCAAGGCTCAGCTTCATCTGTATTACGCCATAGTAGATCGCTGAGCAAAGCTTCTTGTCACGCTCGTCAAGATCGGACTTTTCAAGACCGCTGCTGAGCTGAATATTTGAATAGCTGCCGCTGCTGAAGGTCTTATCCAGCAGCCTGACAGCTGTATATCTTGGATCACCCATTATCTTCTGCGGACCGATGCGATAAGCCTGAGCAGCTGGATTATCGAAACGACCAGAGATGTGACATAAGTCAATGCGGCTGCTCCAAGAACCTTCTTTGCAGGTGCGATCTCGTCATGTTCAAGAATTGAATCTTCGGACAGAGTTTTCAAAGCTCTGCCGCTGGCATTGAACTCAGCCGGCAGTGTTACGATCTGAAACACTATGACCGCAGTAAACATGATTATGCCCAGATATGCAAGATACGGAAAAATCTCAAATACCAGTATTCCGATAATGAAAGCAAAATACCAGAAACGTGAGCAGACATCCACCGCCGGAACTATCTTGCCCCTGATAATGATAGGAGCATAATTCTCGGCGTGCTGGCAGGCATGGCCGCACTCATGAGCTGCAACTCCAATGGCTGCAACAGATGCGCTGTTATAAGTGGCATCGGACAGCCGGACAACATTTGAAACAGGGTCATAATGATCGGTCAGATTTCCGCCAACGTGCTCAATACGAGTAGCCTGCAAGCCATTGCTGTCAAGTATCATTCTTGCAACCTGGGCAGCGGTGTATCCCCGTGAGTTATTGATCTTATCATATTTTTTAAAAGTCATAGTTACATTGAGCTGTGCCAGAAGAGGCAATGCTATTATTATCAGCAAAAAAATCCAGTACGACATTTCTTTACCTCCATTTATCCGAGTTTTTCGCCCTTTATCAGTTTCTTGCCACGGAGAAAATCAGCTGTTTTCATGCGCTTGCTGCCCTCCAGCTGAACTTCATCAAAGCATAGTATCCTTCCGTCACCGCAAACCACCTCAAATGCAGCTGCATCTGCTATAGTTCCGGGTTCTGCACTCTGAGCAATATTGTCCGAAATATGAGATCTGAACACCTTAAGCCGCTTTCCTCCCAGCATCGTGAAACCAGTAACTCCACGAATTGTGTTATGAAGCTTCTGTGCATTTTCACTAAAATCCAGAGCGCTCATTTCCTTGCGTATCATAGGTGAATAGCATGAAAGGCTGTCATCCTGCTTTTCGGGTTCAAGGCTTCCGTTTTCAACTGCTTCAAGAGTCTCAGCAAGAACTCTTCCGCCCAGATCAGCCAGCCTTGTATAAAGCTCCTGATAAGTCTCATTTTCGCCTATCTCAACAGATGAAGATATCAGCATATCGCCGGTATCCAGACCTTCGCTCATCTGCATTGAAGTGACACCGGTAGTGCTTTCACCGTTCAGCAGGACCCAGTTTATCGGCGCCGCTCCACGATATTTCGGAAGAAGTGAAGCATGAATATTGATACAGCCATGCACTGGCAGTTCAAGTATCTCCTTTGGAAGTATCTGACCATAGGCTGTAACTACTATAAGATCAGGAGCAATATCCTTCAAAATCTGCATTGAACTTTCAGCGTCATCACCTTTTCTAAGTGAAACAGGCTGATATACCGGCAGGCCATATTCAAGGGCAGCAGCCTTTACAGGAGTAGGAATGAACTTGTAACCTCTTCCCTTCGGCTTATCAGGCTGGGTGAAAACCGCTGCCACCTCATGACTGCTCTCAGCAAGCATTCTCAGACAAGGAACCGCAAATTCAGGGGTTCCCATAAATACTATTTTCATATTATCCCTCCTCAGGGACGAAGTATTCCTCAACTATCTCTGTAAAGACATGGCCGTCAAGGTGATCGTTCTCATGGCAGGTACACTGGGCACCCAGCTCAGTGAAATCACGCTCAAACCAATTGCCGTTTCTGTCCTGAGCTTTAAGATGCACGCTGGCTGGACGGGTCACATATCCCCATACATTCGGGCAGGAAAGACAGCCCTCCGGCACTCTCTGCTTACCGGATTTCTGGGAAAGTTCTGGGTTTATAGCCTCTACCCTGTCATTATCAAGGTGCATGATGAAAATTCTTCTGCACACACCGATCTGAGGTGCAGCCAGTCCCACGCCCTCTGCCTTGTCAAGAGTTTCGTGCATATCATCTAAAAGTGTAGCTAATTTTTCGTCAAAACTTACAACAGGCTTGCAAACCTTATGCAGCATTTCATCTTTATCATTTAAAATTTTTCTTAAAGCCATTATTTATCCTTCCTTCTATTATACTCCAACATCACCGTTTATATCCGCATACAGCGAAACTCCGCTCATCTCTCTGAGCTTTGCACTCTCCGTAAGAACACCACTGATGAAGCTTCTCATTTCAGCTGTATTTTTAAACTTCATGATTATCCTATAGCGGTATTTGCCATTCAGTCTACCGTAGGACGCTCTGACGGGTCCAAGCACTCTGACTGGTGTTTTGGGCTGTAATTCGCTGAGTTTGACCTTCATCAGCTCCAGCACCCGGTCTGCCCCCAGCTTTACTGTTACGTCCTCCTTAGCTGACAGGCAAAAGATGCACATATCACAAACCGGCGGAAATATCATCGCCCGGCGAATGGCAATTTCCTCGCTATAAAATTTTTTATAATCCTGTGCAGCTGCTAAAGCCATGACATAATGTTCCGGCATGAAAGTCTGGAGTATTGCTCTTCCTTTTCGCTGACCTCTTCCGCCTCTGCCGACTACCTGAGTTATAAGGGAAAAAGTTCTCTCATAGCTTCGGAAATCTCCGGCATATAAGGCTTTGTCAACCGAAAGCACTCCGACAAGTGTGACATTTGGAAAATCCAACCCCTTGCCGATCATCTGAGTGCCTATCATTATATCATATTTCCCCTGACGGAAATCCTCAAATCCCTTCTCATAGGAATAGCGTGAAAAGGTCGTATCTGCGTCCATTCTCAGGATATTCGCATTCGGAAAGGCGGTTTTCAGCTCCTCCTCCATGCGCTGCGTGCCGAAGCCCATATTTTTCAGCTTCGATGAGCCGCAAACCGGACATACCTTCACCGGCTCACTGATGTAGCCGCAATAGTGACACATGAGCCTGTCATTTTTCTTATGATAAGTCAGCGGAACCGAACAATTCGGACAATACACCGGCTGATAACATTCACAGCAGCTGATGATAGTGTGATAACCTCTGCGGTTGAGGAGAAGTATTGACTGTTCTCCCCGTTTCAGGTTCTCATTCACCTCACTGACCAGTCTCTTGCTGAATTCCGAGGGATTGCCATTTTCTCTTTCCAGGTTCATATCAACGATATCCACCTCTGGAAGCGGTGCGCTGCTGTATCTCTTGTTCATTTCCAGCAGCGTATATACACCCTTTTCTGCCAGATAATAGCTCTCTATCGAAGGTGTAGCGGAAGCAAGCAGCAGCACTGAACTGTGATATGCACAGCGCTGTTTGGCAATATCATGGGTCATATATCTTGGCGAGCTGTCAGATTTATAAGATCGCTCACCCTCTTCGTCAATTATTATAATGCCAATATTTGTAAGAGGTGCGAAAACTGCGCTTCTCGTGCCGATGACGATATCAGCCGCACCCCGCTTTATTCTTTTGTATTCGTCAAGACGCTGCCCCAGCGATAATCCACTGTGAATGACAGCAACTCTCTCTCCGAAAAGAGAGCGAAAACGTTTCAGCACCTGTGGTGTAAGACCAATTTCCGGAATCAGCAGCATTGCCTGCCTTCCAAGCTTTACCGTATCAAGTATAAGCTTTTCAAAAACCGAAGTCTTACCGCTTCCGGTAACACCATGCAAAAGGAAAACCGTTGGCTTGCGCTCAAATATCCTGACAAATACACGGTCATGGGCTGTTTGCTGCTGGTCTGAAAGGACAATGCTTTCCGGGTCTGCTTTTTCGTCTGAGCCGTCAGAAACACTTCGCAGCACTTCCATTTCATACTCAACCGCAGCTCCATTTGCAGCCAGTCTTTTTATTACAGCATCAGTGCAGCCGCACATATATGCAGCTTCTTTCACCGAAGCGGTACCATATTCCATGAGAAAATCCGCAGCAGCCTTCTGCTTTGGAGTCAGCTCAAATGAATCAGGATCACGGATATATTCATCGCTGAGCCTTACCATTTTCACCTGAGCATCGCCTACTGCCTGCCGGAAAATATTATCCGACACTACAGCTCCTGCATCGCAAAGCTCATCAATAAGCTTTCTTCCATTTTCCAGGATAAAATTTTCACAAAGCTCAGAAAAATCCCTTTCACTCTCTGCATTGCTAAGAGAAGCCAGAAGCTCAGCTGCCTCCGGACTTAGCATTTCAATATTAGTGAAACCTTTCCGGAGCTTGAATTTTTCCTTGACCTTGACATTCATACCCGGCGGCAGCATGGTTTTAACCGCATCGAAGTAAGTGCAGAAGGTATGCTCCCGAAGATATATTGCCAGTTTCAGCAGCTCCTCCGGAACTACAGGTTCGCTGTCAACTATTCCAGCAATGGCTTTCAGACCCTTTCTGTCACCGCTGGAGAGGCTCATTATCACGCCTATTCTTCTGCGGTTTCCTCTGCCAAATGGCACAAGCACCCGGCAGCCTGGTCTGACACTGCACTGCTCCGGGAGCTTATAGCTGAACAGCATATCAAAGGAATAAGCTGTACCGCTGACAGCGACCTCTGCAATTACGGGCATCAGTCGTCGGTGCTGACTATCTTGTACTTGCCGCTGGCAAGCTCTTCAACAGCGGTTTTTACGGGTTTTTCCTCAATGGTCTCATTTTTTTCATAAAGCTCTTCGGTTATTTCTCTTGCACGCTTTGCAACAGCGATAACAAGGGAATAACAGCTTTCGTTCTTGGATATGATCTGATTTACTGCTGGTCTGAGCATTTTCCTAACACCTCTTCAATTTTTTTTGCAGAGAATTCAGCCTTAAGCTTCTCCGCATTGATTATGTCAAAGAAGTCGCTTACAGCGTCCTCCAGGGCATCGTTGATAATAATATAATCATAGTTTACGGACTGTTCTATCTCGCCGGCTGCTTCTGAAACACGCTGTTCGATAACGTCTTCAGCCTCAGTTCCACGTTTATGGAGTCTGCGGCGAAGCTCCTGTATCGACGGCGGAGCAACGAAAATAAAAATGCCGTCCGGACGTATCTCCTTTACTCTCATAGCACCCTGAACCTCGATCTCAAGAATAACATTGATCCCCTTTTCAAGGTAAGGTTCTACTTCTGAGAGGAGAGTACCGTAGTAATGATCGCAGTACAGAGCATATTCAAGAAAATCATTATTTTTGATATGCTCAGCGAACTCATCATTATTCATGTAATAGTAATTAACACCATCGGCTTCGCCGGGTCTTGGGTCACGGGTTGTAGCTGAGATCGAACATCTGAAGCTTCCTTCCTTCAGAATTTCCTCCAGCATCGTACCTTTTCCACAGCCTGACGGAGCGGAAAATACAATCAATCTGCCTTTACTCATCTTCATCTGCGCCTCCGTTTCCGTTGATTCTCGCCGCAAGGGTCTCCGTTATCAGCGAGGAAAGAATGATATGACCGCTGTCCATAATGATAACAGCTCTTGTTTTTCTGCCATATGTAGCATCAATAGCTCTGCCGCTGTCCTTAGCCTCCTGAACGAGACGTTTTATCGGTGCAGATTCAGGGCTTACAATACTAACGATCCTGGCAGCAGAGACCATATTTCCATAACCAATATTAATCAGCTTCATGGTTATTCGATATTCTGGATCTGCTCACGGATCTTTTCGATCTCAGCCTTCATATCCACAACGATTTTAGTGACGTTGAGATCCTGAGCCTTAGAGCCGATCGTATTCACTTCACGGTTCATCTCCTGAACTATGAAGTCGAGTTTTCTGCCGATAGCATCATTTGAATCCAGCATATCCTTAAGCTGGGAGATATGACTTCTAAGGCGTACAGTTTCCTCATCAACAGCGATTTTCTCGGCAAAAACAGCAGCCTCAGTAAGAATTCGCTGTTCGTCAATGTCCTTGCTTTCCAGCACTTCAGAGAGCTTTTGATAGAGTCTGGTGCGGTAGTTTTCAACAGTCAGCGGTGAAAGCTCCTCAACCTTTGCCACTTTAGTGAGAAGAAATTCAGCCTTATCGAGAATATCGCTTCTGAGCTTTTCGCCTTCAGTCTCACGCATCTGAACAAATTTAGCCAGCGCATCACGAGCGATCTCCGAGACATCATTCCAAACCTGCTCTTCATCATCAGGGGTTTTCTGGATATTAAAGATATCGGGAAGCTTCATGAGTTTGGAAAGAGAGAGATCGTCAGCCAGATCAAGTTCTTCGGCAATGCTTCTAAGGGCAGTTACATAACCCTCAGCAGCGCCTTTATTTACAGCGATCTCAGTATCCTTGCCTTCGATGTTGTTCACAGAGACAGCAATTTCAACTTTACCACGGGATATAGCCGATTTCAACAAGGCTTTAAGTTTATCGTCGATATAATTATATGCTCTTGGAATTCTTGAAGAATACTCATAGTATCTATGATTTACGGAGCGAATCTCCACAAGGATATCTCTTCCGTTGACAATCTTCTGAGCTCTGCCGTAGCCGGTCATGCTTTTTAGCACGGTATCGCCTTCTTTCGGTAAAAAATAGAGTAATAGAGTCTGCGTTACTGCATAACTATGCTATTATATTATTATACCACGCTGTTCACAAAATTGCAAGGGATTTCCATAAAATCTACACTGTGACGAAAAAAGGACCCCCGAAGGAGTCCTTTTTATGATAGCTTATTGATTAGTTAGCCTTTAAAGCAGAGTTCTCAACAGGGAAATCTGTCTGCTTCAGAATGCCAGCATCCATCATCTGGATAGCGAGAGCATCCTGAGCTGTAACACCTGTTGTAGCATTGTCAACAACGTTAGCGTTAAGCAGACCCTGCTCAGTGATAGCATCAGCAGATGTACCACCCTTGCCATACTTATCAGCATTAGCGATAGACTGGAGAATGAGAACTGCGTCACCAACACGAACGAAGCCGTCGCAGTTTGCGTCACCCCAAAGGATATCGCCAGTTGGCTTAGTTGTGCCCTCTTCATCGCCGGGATCCGGAACTACATCAGGATACAGCAGAGCCATAGTACCAGATGTTACGAGAGCATCACCCATATGCCAGAATCTGTGGAGTGTGTAGTAATAATCATCAGTAGCCTTAGTAGCGTCATAAACCTTCTTAGCATCCTGATACATAGGATCCTGCTTATAGATCTCACGGATAGATGAGAAGTTAGCGCCGTTCTCAAGCTTAGAGCCATCAGGCATAGTTCCGTGATAATTTGTAGGAATCCAAACTTCCTGAGTGAAGATTCTAACCAGTGAAGGATTGTGATCTTCGTAAGCAATACCAACCTCATCACGGCCAGCATAGTACTGACGAGTCATGAGCTTGTTAGCGAGACGGAGACCCTTAGCCTCGATAGTTGTGTTATCATCTGACTGAGCTGCAGAAGCAGGAACGCCCTTAGCAGCAGCATAGTAGATAAGAGTATTACACAGTGAAGAAATACAACCGATATCTCCCTGACCATAACCTGTAATTGTGCAGGTAAGACCAGAGTTAGCGTTCTCGTCATATGTGCCGTTCCAAGTAGCAGGCTGACCCTTCCAGTCAAGTGAAGAAGGCATGCAGTAATCAAGAACTGTACCATCCTCAGTTGTATAATCGAAGTGAGTGTTCTTCTCGAACCACTCAACCCATCTGGAGATGAGCTTATCAAGAGCTTCTTCCAGTGAAAGACCGCCGTAAGTCTGGTTAGACAGATCGCCGTTCTTCTTTACATAGTAGTACAGCTCAGCAAGACGCTGCATTGACCATACCTGGTTACCGATCCAGTGGTTTGAACCTGGGTCAGCATATACAGGATGCTCAACGTAAACCATATCATTGAATGTAGCTTCGCCAGCATCATACTTCTCATACTTACCGTTCTTAGAGTTTGTGCATCCGCCGGCGAAAGGACCGTCAGCAGACTGGAGCCACTGATAGAACTCGATCTGAGTCTTGAGAGACTTAACATAGTCATCTGTAGCCTGCTTGCCTGTAGCCATACCGCTATTGATAGAGCTGTCATAAGCCAGAGCGTAAGCAGCCAGAGGATTCTGATAGAACTGATGTGAATGTGAGCAGCCGATCTGCCAAGCCCAGTCGTACTTGCCGCCGTAGAATGTCTCGAGAGCTCCGCCCCATGAAGTATACCAAGCCATGAGGAAGTGCTGTGAATCAAGACCTGAAGACTCTGTAGCGATACCACGAGCGTTTCCGCAGCCGATAGCCTTGTAGTACTTATCAAACATATCGTTACGGCACTGGTCACCCATTTTACCAGCAAGCTTAGCAATATCGCCGGTATTGAGACCGTTCATATTTGCAAAATAGATAGCCTGGATAGCACGATCCTCAGCGTCAGGAGCATTAGTGAAAGCATACTGCTCAGGAACTGCATCAACGCCGTTGAAGATAGCCTTGATACCGCTGTGTGTAGTACCGTCAACCATACCATACTTAAGCTCTTCCAGACAAGGCTGAGGAACTGTCTCGAAGCAAGACTCCTCCTCACCACGCTGGAAAGTATTGATGAATGTAAACTGGCCTGTGCCTGCACCAGGAGTGCCGCCGCCGAAACCATACCAGTCATCAACGTCAGCCAGCCAGTGCATAAGGTATAAACCGTTATCGCTGCCGTAAGCAGACTTCATATCATTGTAAAGCGGGTTGTAAGCGTCTACGCCGTTCTGCTTTGAAGGATAGAGCTTAGGATCATTTTCCTCTGTTGCAGTATCAGCCTTAAGCTTGTCCTGCTTCCAGATGCTGTTGTAATCTACAGACTTTGCACCGTAAGCATTTTCTGACCAGCCAGGGATCATTGCTTCAAGAGTCTTCCAGCCTTTTTCAAGCTCACCGGTAGAACCGCTGATAATGCCCTTGTTTGCCAGAACATCATGCATAGCTGTGATCCAAACGATGTAGGACATAGCCTCAGATGTTGTCTCATGACCATAGTCAGGAGCCTCAACGCAGAGTGTCTCTCTTGAATGGTAAGGAATACCGAAAGAATTTCCGCCGTTGGTGTTCTTGCTGAGGTAGCCGTTTGTCTGACCGTTAGTGATTACGTCATCATACAGAGATGAGAACATATCAGCATAAGTGCCGCATGAATCAGCAGCGTACTCATTAGGAGTATGCTGAGCAGCAGAAGCGAATGAAGGAATCATTGCTGTAGCAGACATTGCAGCAGCAAGAATTCCGGCTGTTAAAGCCTTATTCTTTTTGCTTATCATAGTTTTTAACCCCTCTCATAAATTTGGTTTAAAATTATAATATTTCCTGTCTGAAGCGCAGGAAACCGCATACGAAAATACTTCGTACACTGTGCGGCTGCTTCACAATACAGACACACAATTCTCAAACTATTTTCATTTATAATTATATGCTGTTTTTCAAATTCTGTCAACAGTTTAGAGTGACGAAAGTTTTTGAAAAAGAATATTTTGTTGCAATGCACACAAACGGTTCAGCCTTTTTGTACAATTTGTCTACCGGTATTTTTTTTGCAAAAATCAGTATATTAACTTTTTGTTTATTAATCATTATATTTTACTTCACTTCATTAAATTCATCGTCCAGTCAACATTCTTTCACATATTTTACACAGTGCTGTTTTAACATTTTATCATATTTTGCACATG
>CAMNFW010000021.1 GCA_946537565.1 uncultured Ruminococcus sp.
TCCAGCACAGTATACAACAAGACAATCACTGATAACCGCGGTGGTCAGAACTTCTATGCTGCTCTTGCTGACAACGCTAAGAACATCGACTTCAACGGACTCATCACTCCTTATGATGCAACAATCAAGACAGACTTCATCGACGCTGTTAAGACAGAATACCTCGAGGGCAGCGGAGATTGGGATGCTACAGTTGAGGCATTCAAGGATAAGATCGCTGAGGATGTATCAGCAATCGACGTTGACTAATCTGTCAGCTTGATCCACCACTAAAATGTAATAATTATGCCTACGGGACACTTCGGTATCCCGTAGGTGTATATTTATTTAGCAAATAATTTGATTCGAGAGGGTGTGTATTATGGCATCAGCTGCTCAGAGACGTATAAAATCCATCAGCTATGCAAAATACGGCTATTTGTTTATATTGCCGTTTTTTCTTGTTTATTTCTTTTTCCAATTATGGCCTTTGATCAACACCTTTATTCTTAGTTTCCAGGACTATAAAGGTGAAGAATTTGTTGGTTTTGCTAACTATAAAGCTATTCTCTTCGGTGAGGGTACTGAAGTTGACGGCTTTAAGATAGCAGACAGAACAGCTAAATCTATCAGCAAGAATTTTTTCCATTCATTTGGAAACACTGTAATTCTTTGGGTTGGTAACTTTATTCCCCAGATTGCTCTTTCACTTTCGCTGGCAGTTTGGTTTACAGAAGCAAACCTTAAGATCCCGGGCAAGGGCTTCTTCAAGGTTGTTATGTATCTCCCGAACATCATTACAGCTGCATCAGTTGCTGTACTGTTCCTCCAGCTCTGCGGTGAAGCTGAGAATACACCTGGAGCTGTCAACCTGCTTTTAAGTAAGATGGGTATTGTTAGTCACGATACTGTATCAGAGAAATATGACACAATTAAATTCATTACAGGTACTACTCAGTCAAGAGTAGTAGTAATGTTCATTCAGACATGGCTTTGGTTTGGTAATACTATGATCATGCTCATGTCTGGTATCCAGGGTATCAACCCATCACTGTTCGAGGCTGCAAGTATTGACGGTGCTACTTCTGGACAAGTTTTCAGAAAGATCACACTTCCTCTTCTCAGCCCAATTATGGCTTATACGCTCGTAACATCTATGATCGGTGGTCTTCAGATGTTCGATATTCCTTACCTCTATCATAAGGATCCAAACAAGGTAAGCGATAACCTTAAGACAATTGCTGTATACATTTATGAATACTTCCACGACCAGACAGACCCGAAGATGGGATTTGCCGGCGCTGCATCTGTTCTTCTGTTCATCGTTACCCTTATCCTTGGCTGCATCGCATTCTATATGACTCGTGACAAGGACGAGATCGCTAAGAAGAAGCAGCGCAAGAAGGCTGCAAAGCAGTTAAAGCAGCAGAATAAGCAGTTTGGAGGTCTTCAGATATGAGTAAAATGAAAGAATTATATGGAGATCAGAAGGGCAGCTATACTGCAAGCCTTAAAGTAAAGTCTGTTATACTTACTATATGGTTCATCATACTGACCATTATCTGTCTTCTCCCTATCTATATTCTGATCATCAATGCTACCCGTGAGTCAACTGATATTGCTAATGGTATCTCATTCATTCCGGGTACAAATCTTGGAAAGAATATTAAGAAGCTGTTTACTGATATTAACTATAATACAGTTTACAATGTTCTTATAGGTTATAGAAACAGCTTTATCATTACCGGTATTTCCACAGTATTTACCGTTTTCTTCTCAGCAATGACAGCTTATGGTCTGCGTGTTTATGATTTTAAGATCAAGGACATTGCATACACCATAATCCTTCTGGTTATGATGGTGCCGGTACAGGTAACATCTGCCGGTTTCGTTGCTTTCATGTTAAAGCTGAAATTAACAGATACATATTGGCCTCTGATACTTCCTGCTATTGCAGCTCCGGCGGTTGTATACTTCATGGTATCGTATATGAAGTCATCGTTCCCGTTGGATATTGTAGAAGCAGCCCGTATTGATGGTTGTACTGAGTTCAGAACTTTCGTATCAATTGCTATTCCTATGATGAAGCCGGCTATCGCTGTTCAGGCAATTTTCGCTTTCATCGCAAGCTGGAACAATTTCTATACACCTAACATGATCCTTATCTCTTCCAGATTCAAGCAGAAGACTCTGCCGATGATGGTATCAGCCATCCAGGCTTCAGATAAGTTTACTGATTATGGTGCTATTTATCTTGCAATTGCACTTTCTATCCTTCCTATCGTTATCATTTATGTAATTCTGTCAAAGTTCATCATTGCCGGAGTTGCACTTGGCGGTGTAAAGGAATAATTTTAATAATTACAGCACACTTCGGTGTGCTGTTTTTTTATCCCCTGCCGGGGATTTTTTTGTTATATATCCAGATTCAAATGAATACAATGATATTGGAAGGAGCGATAAGATGAATGAACGTACAAGCTATGATGTTATAATAAACTATCTGCCTGCATATGCTGCAAGGGCGATGAGAATGGTTAAAACCGAACAGCGTGAACGTCTGAGTGAAGTTAGGATAAGAAGCGGCCGTGCTTTGTCATTTGTTTATCCAGACAAGATCAAATTTCTTACCTTTAATGGATCGCTGACTAACGATCATGAAGACAAAAACTGTGTTGTAACTTCACATAATGATATATCTAATATAGTAGCATCGCTGTCTCATTATTCACTGCACTGCTGCAAAACCCAGTTAAGTGAAGGCTTTTTTACTATTGAGAACGGTATACGAGTAGGAGTTGCAGGGAGTTTTTCTTCGGATCCTGGAGAACCTGTACTTAAGTATTTCAATGGTTTAAATTTTCGTATGTCAAGATGTATAGTTGGATGCGGATATGAAATATTTAAAAGATTTATTACTGAGAAGAAAAGCATTCTGATCTGCGGCGGTGTTAATTCTGGCAAAACTACGATTCTCCGAGATGTTTGCAGGTCATGCGGGGATCGTTTCAAGACTGCACTGATTGATGAACGAAACGAAATATCTTCTCTGCAAAATGGTCAGCCTATGAATGACGTTGGAGCAATGACCGATATTATTTCAGGCTGCAAACGTTCGACGGGTATAGAGCTGGCAGTTCGTACATTGTCACCGGATTATATTATGTGTGACGAGATAAGCTCTGAGGCTGACAGTGAAGCTATTATCAAAGGTATTGCTTGCGGTGCAGCGGTGGCTGCGACAATTCATGCTCCTGATATGACTTCGCTTTTGAACAGAAATGCTGCTCAGATTCTGATACATAGCGGAATGATCGATCAGTGTATTTTTCTTTCCGGTGCAGATTCGCCAGGAAAAATCAAGGAGATAAGGAGTGTTAAAAATGTGTATTAGAGCAGCAGCTGCAATTATTATTACAACTGCCGGAGGACTTGCAGGAGCCGGAAAGAGCAATGAACTTCGTGAGAAATTGATCAGGACAGTTGAAGGCGGAGAGCTTATTCGCAAGGCAGATTTTTTTGTCCGAAGCTATTCAGCTGATGTTTATCAATTTTGTACTGAGCTGAAATGCAGCGGTAATTTGAACAAGCTGAGTTTTATTAATGACCTCCCCACAGAATACTGCGGAGGAGTTGATTTCCACTCTGTATGGCGAAGTGCGGTAAACGGACAGGCATCGCTTCTGGCGGAGGAACGGGATATTTATATCAAGCTTGGCGATATACTTGGTGCAGCAGATGCTGCGGCTCAGCTCAGAGAGTTCGGTATTTTATCGGACCGGCTTGCCGCTCTGGAAGGTCAGCTCAGAGAAGAATATGTAAAGAAAGGCCGATTATACCGAAGTGTCGGGATTCTTGCTGGTTTAATGGCAGGAATTCTTGTACTGTAGTTTAATCAAAAAAATATTTCAGAAGGATTTGCTGGGCAGCGCTCCGGCTCAAAGGTAAAAATATGGATATTGACCTCATTTTTAAAATTGCCGGTGTTGGTATAATTGTTGCGGTGCTGAATCTTGTTCTAAAGAGGGCAGAGCGTGAGGAACAGGCAATGATGACAACTCTTGCCGGTCTTATAGTGGTGCTTCTGCTGATAGTACAGGAGATCGGCAGCTTGTTTGAAACGGTAAAGAGTGTATTTGGGTTGTGGTAAAATTGATAGAAAATTGTCTTCAGGTTTCGACATTTTGTCTATGCGGAGTAATATTTGCGGTGCTTTTGAAACAGCATTGCAGGGAGCAGTCTCTTTTGCTGGCATTGGGAGTATGTGTTGCAGTTATAAGCGCTGCTGCAATTTTTATTGCACCGCTGATTGATGAGCTGAGAGATATTTTTTCACAGGCAGGAATATCCGAAGGCTATATATCGCTGATTTTTAAAGCTGCTGCGATCTGTATTATTACACAGATAACAGTGAGTATCTGCAAGGACGGCGGTGAGACAGCAATCGGTTCGGCAGCTGAGATATGGGGAAGGGGTGCGATGACCCTGATAAGTCTGCCGTTGATAAAAGCTGTAATGGAGAGAATAAATGAAATGTTTTAAAAAAATTATCATGGCAATTTTCAGCCTGGGTCTCGTGATCATTTTTCTTATTCCAATAAATTCTCAGGCTGATTCAGTTGGTGACGAGATTTACGGTCAGGTTGAAGATATACTTACCGAGAATGAGATCGGCTGGTCTGTTGGTGATATAAGCGGAATGAATTTTGGAGAGATCACAGCTGCTTTATTCGGCTCATTTAAAAGCCGGCTCACAGCACCATTAAGGCTTTTAAGTACAGTTCTGGCAGTGATCATTTTCAGCTCGGCAGTAAAGAGCTTTGGCAGCGGAGTTCTGAATGACGGTTCAGGAGATGGCTTGGGTATCGTAAGTGTGCTGGCAGCGGTGACGGTAATTGTTCCGCAGCTGCTGACGGTTTATAGCAGTGCATTGGATTCAGTTGAACGGACAGGCGGTTTCATAGCAGTATATGTACCTGTTTTCACAGGAATATCAATTTCCTGCGGAAGCTTTTCAACAGCTGGAACATATAACGTTATGACTCTGGCAGCTTCGGAATTATTTGTACAGGCGGCTGATCATTATCTTATGCCAGTGCTGAGTTTAACGGCAGTGCTTGCAGCGGCTGGAAGCATATTTCCTGATGCAAGTCTTGAGAGTATCGTGAGTCTGATCAAAAAGACGGTGATCACGCTCCTGACAATTACAATGACATTGTTCACAGGTTTTGTCACACTGAAATGCAGCGTGACCGGAAAGGCTGATTCAGCGGCGGCAAAGGCGGTTAAGACAATAATATCAGGAACAGTTCCAATAGTTGGCGGTGCAGTTTCGGATGCTTATGGAACAGTCAAGGGGAGCTTTGCGGTGATACAAAGTACAGTAGGCTGGGCAGGAGTTATAGCTGTTGCGGTTATACTGCTGCCTAAGATAATCGAGCTGTTTATATACAAATGGATAATGTGGGCAGGAGCGTGTGCAGCGGATATTTTTACAGCAAAAGAGATAAGCAAGCTGCTTAAAGCGTTTGAAAGCGGAATATCAATAGCTCTCAGTTTGATGATATGTTATGGTTTAATGTTTGTATTGTGTTCAGCAGTATTGATGAAGACAATGGTGTGAGGTGAGAAAATGGAAACAATTAAAGCGGCAGTAATTGCAGCCTGCGGAGTTTCAGCAGGAATGTGGATAGTGGAGAATATGATAACTGAGGCAAAAAGCAAGGTGCAGATTCGATTTATGCTGAATATGATAATGCTTCTTGCAGTGACAGCACCATTTGTGAAGGGAGGAATGGGGTTCAGTCTTCCTTCAGTTAACACTTTTGACCTGGGAGATTATGACTATTCAAGGGAACAATATGCTCAGGCGCTTAAAACTGAAACTGAGAAGAACATCAGTCAGGTCCTTATGGAACAGGTAATTGCAGCCGGTATATCCTGCGAAAAAATTGAGACCCAGGCTTATATTTCTGAGGATTTCAGCATATCTATTATTAAGGTGACTGTGACGGCTGAGGATTATGAAGCCGCCGCAAGGGTCATTCGCAGCAGCATTGGTACAGAAACGGAGGTTGTCAATGGCAGTGATTGAAAGGCTGAAAAGGCTGTTTTCCGGTAAAAATACTACTGCCGCAGTTGTCGTTCTTGGTGCAGCCGGGCTGCTGCTGATACTGCTTTCATCGCTGTTCCCGGAGAAAGAACAGCCGGAAAAGCAGGATATATATAATGAAGCCAGCTATATTTCGGCGGAGGATTATTGTAATGAGACTGAAAAACGGCTGGAGGATTTTCTTAAAAATATCGACGGGGCAGGTGATGTAAAGGTATATCTTTCAGTTGGCAGCCAACAGAGGTATGTGTATGCAGCAGAAGACAAAAAAAGTACGTCAGACAGTAAAACTGAGGAAGAGAAAAAGTATGTTATAGTCGGCAGCGGAAGTGATAAAACTGCTCTTGTGGAGACAGTTGAAGTACCGGAGATAACTGGTGCAGTAGTCGTATGCAGCGGCTGTGGAAGTCCAGCGGTACAGGAACGGATATACAAAGCAGTTGCAGCTGCACTTGATCTGTCCTACAGTAAGATCTATGTAACTTTAATGAAATGAGGAGATAATTATGAAAAAACCATCAATGATAATCGGAAAAAAACAGATAATCATGACTTGCCTTACCCTTATGCTTGCCATAGCGGTGTACATAAACTATGCCACAGGTCCAAAGCTGGACAAAACCGGTGAGACTGTCCAGACTGCCAGTGAAAGTGACACCGTCAGCTATGGGGACAGCGAATTCGTAAACGCTCAGGTGGACAGCGCAGAGCCGGCAGCTTCCGACTATTTTGCCCAGGCAAGACTGGATAAGCTCAACAATCGTGATGAGGCTGTACAGACATTGCAGTCCATAATTGGCGGCGGAGATCTTTCAGAAGAGGAAATGGTGGTCAATGCTCTTGATGCAGTTGAAGTTTCAAAGCTCATAGAATCTGAGGGTGTGATAGAATCGCTGGTAAAAGCTCAGGGATTTGAGGATTGTGTAGCCTATCTTGACGGTGAAACAGCAAAGGTCGTTGTAAAGACTGAAGGTCTGGATAAAGCCCAGGCAGCGTCCATTAAAGAGATAATTCTTGGAGAAACAAAAATTCCTGCTGAAAATATAAGAATTTTTGAAGTAAAGTAGTTGAAATTTTAGATACTTTTTGGTATAATAGTATTAAGTAGTGTGATAAGATAAATAGTTAAAATATCATACTCATATCTCTTGCCGGTCTGCCGTGAATTTTAATGACAGTATCGATCTAATTTGCATATAAGTGCAGAGGTTCGGTCTCGTCGGCAGATCAATAATTCCAGGGAGGTTAGAAATGGACGAAGTTAAAAAAACTGCCGCAAGCAAACTTAAAATATCAGAAGATGTTATAATCACTGTTGCTAAGCTTGCAGCACTGGACGTCAAGGGAGTTGCCGGCTTGGGCGGAGAAGTCAATAAAATGAGCAAGCTGAAAAAAAACGGTCCGATAATCGTAAGCGTTATGGGCGGCGGTGTTGCGGCTATTGACATGAAAATAAAAGTTTACAGCACTGAAAAGGCTACAGTCGTTGCCCAGGAGGTACAGACTGCGGTAAAGGAAAATGTCCAGAATATGACAGGCGTTACTGTTGCAAGAGTTAACGTTACAGTCAGCGGTGCAGTGTTTGAGCAAGGAGATGGCAAATGAACAGACGTGAGGTTCGTGACAGCGCATTCAAGCTGATCTTTGAGCAGCTGCTGCGTGATGATGATATACAGGAGCTTTATGATATTGCAGAGGAGATCGAGGAAATATCCGTCAATGATGAAGTCAGAAAGCTGGTAGACGGTACTCTCGCCCACAGCGATGAACTGGACGGAATTATCGAAAACTACAGTAAATCCAGAAAGCTCTCAAGAATCTCAAAGCTTAATCTTGCCATTCTCCGTCTTGCGCTGTATGAGTGCATTTATGACGATAATACCCCTGTAAATGCAGCTATCAGTGAGGCTGTGAGACTTGCAATGACGTATACTTACCAGGAGGATGCTTCATTTATAAACGGAATTCTCGGTGCTTACTCCCGTGAGAGCGGCAGCGGTGCAAAAGATGAGTGATTTTCTCGGTATTGATACCAGTAATTATACCACCTCTGCGGCAATATATATAAGCGAGGAAAACCGTATAGTTCAGGCAAAAAAACTGCTTCCTGTCAAGGACGGCGAGCTTGGCCTCCGCCAGTCTGATGCAGTTTTTCATCATACAGTTCAGCTTCCGGAGATAGTAGAAAGCCTCTGTGAAAGCTGCATTCCAGGCGATATAAAAGCGGCAGCAGCTTCTGCAAGGCCGAGAAATGCACAGGGGTCATATATGCCGTGTTTTCTCTGCGGCAGCGGCTTTGTACGTTCATTCGGCGCTCTGAGAAATATACCGGTCTACGAAACATCTCATCAGGTGGGTCATGTTCTGGCAGCACTTTACTCTGCGGACAGGCTTGATCTGGTGAATGAACCGTTTATAGCTTTCCATGCCAGCGGCGGAACTACTGACAGCTTTTACTGCGAGCCGGACGGCGAGCTTATCCTGCGTCAGCAGGAGATCGGCTGTTCCCTCGATCTTAAAGCCGGACAGGCTGTGGACAGAGTCGGCGTGATGCTGGGACTAAAGTTCCCATGCGGCGCAGAACTTGAAAAGCTGGCGGTGAAAGCCGACAGGACTTTTAAAGTCAAGGTCGTTATAAAGGACGGCAGCTGTTGTATGTCCGGTATTGAGAATAAGTGCAGGGTTATGCTGAAAAATGGCGAAAAGCCTGAAAATATAGCAAGATACTGCCTTGACTTCATAGCGGAGACAGTTGCTGCAATGACCAGGTATGACATTGATAAATATGGGGATATTCCGGTTATTTTTGCTGGTGGAGTAATGTCGGATACAATAATCCGGGAAAGACTGTCTCAGGAGTTTTCCGGAGCTGCCTTTGCAGAGCCTGCATTTTCCTGTGATAACGCTGCTGGTATCGCTATATTCGGTTATCTTAAATATAAGGGAGAAAAGTGATGCCGGTACTGACAGTAACTCAGATAAATAAATATCTCAGCTTTAAGATCGGCGGAGACAAGAATCTACAGGGAATTATGGCAAAGGGCGAGATCAGTGATTTTGTATGTCACTGGAAAAGCGGCCATATGTATTTTTCTCTTAAAGACAGCGCAAGCACTATCCGGGCTGTGATGTTCGCATCGGCTGCAAAACGGCTGAAATTCACTCCGGAAGACGGCATGGAGGTCGTAGTTTCGGGAAGTGTGAATGTATATGAGCGTGATGGTGTATATCAGCTTTATGTAAATGATATAATCCCTGAGGGCACAGGAAAAAACGGTGCTGCTCTTGAACAGCTTAAAAAGAAGCTGGAAAAGGAAGGAATATTTGCAAAAGAGCATAAGCGTCCGCTGCCGGAAATGCCAAAAAAAATAGGCGTTGTCACTTCTCTCAGCGGAGCAGCTGTACGGGATATAATAAATGTTCTTACAAGGCGGTATCCTCTCTGTGAGGTCTATGCAGTGGATGCTCTTGTTCAGGGAGAAAATGCGCCTGATTCTATCTGCCGTGGAATACTGACGGCTGAGAATGCAGGCTGTGATGTGATAATTGTCGGCAGGGGAGGCGGTTCCTCTGAAGATCTCAGCGCATTCAACACCGAAAAGACTGCCAGAGCTGTATATGGCTGCGAGGTGCCTGTAATATCAGCTGTCGGCCATGAAATAGACTATACCGTAACTGATCTGGCTGCGGATATGCGTGCGCCTACACCTTCTGCGGCAGCTGAACTGGCTGCACCTGATATATCAGTAATTGCCGGAAGAATAGATGTATTGGAAAGACGAATTGCAGCTTCGGCAAACGCTTTACTTAACAGGTCTGAGGATAAACTAAGAGCTTGCGAGCTTAGACTGAATGCTCAGTCACCGGAGAAGCGCCTGGAAAATATATCCGACAGACTGGATTCATTGACTAAGCGTCAGATGCTGGCTTTCGGAAGCTATATCTCCAGACAGGACGGCAGACTTGGCGAATGTATCGCAAGGCTGGAAAGTCTCAGTCCGCTGAAAGTCATGGCAAGAGGCTATTCACTGGTTTATTCCGGTGAAAAGCTGGTGAGAAGCAGCAATGAGATAAATGTTGGAGATACAGTCCGGCTGCGGTTCAGTGAAGGCGAAGCAGAGGCTGTTATCACTAAATAATTATAAATTTTACGGTGAAAATATGGTAGAAAAAATTTCCTTTGAAGATAATATGAAAAGACTCAGCGCAATTACTGCTGAACTTGAAAAAGGTGATATTCCGCTGGAAAAAGCGGTGGAGCTGTACGGTGAGGGCGCAAAGCTCGCAGCTGTCTGCAGAAAACAGCTCGACGAAGCAAAAATAAAGATAACGGAGGTTGGCGGCACTGCAGCGTCAGAATAAAGCTATGGATAAGAATAAATTTGAAGAGAAACTTAGACGGTACATGGATATCACAGAGGAAAAGCTCAAGACTTTCAATAACTATACTGATGAGAATAAGCCTCAGAAAACTCTCATTGATGCTATGAATTATTCACTTTCTGCCGGCGGAAAAAGAGTAAGACCAGTTCTGGTATACGCTTTCTGCGAGGCTCTTGGCGGCGATATCCAGAAGGCTGCCGCTCCTGCCTGCGCTATTGAAATGGTCCATACCTTCTCACTGATACACGATGATCTTCCGGAAATGGACAACGATGATATGAGAAGAGGTCAGCCTTCGTGCCATAAAAAATTTGATGTAGCTACAGCTCTTCTTGCCGGCGATGCCCTTGCAGTTCTTCCTTTTGAAATAATTGCAGATGCAGCTGATCTTTCGCCGGAGCAGAAGGTGCTTATCATGTCTGTGCTTGCCAATTCAATGGGAAGAGACGGCATGATCGGCGGTCAGGTCATTGATATGGAATATGAGAACCGTAATGATATCACTGAAGATGACCTGAGAAATATGTACCGCTGCAAGACTGGTCAGCTCATTGCTGTATCCTGTGTTATGGGCGCAATATGTGCAGATGCCGGAAATGACACTCTTCGTGCTGCGGCTGAGTACGGAATGAGACTCGGACTCGCCTTCCAGATCGTTGATGACATACTTGACGTTACAAGTACCACTGAGGAGCTTGGAAAGCCTGTCGGCAGCGACGAGAAATCTCATAAGACCACTTTCGTTACACTTTACGGCATTGAAAAGGCTCTTGAAATAGCCGATAAATCTACTGCTGAAGCTCTCGAATGGCTGGACGGGATCTATGGTTCAGAGTTCCTGAGAGACTTTACTGAATATTTACTCAGACGTAAAAAATAAATAAGGAGCAGCGGGGAAACTCGCCTGAATGAGATGAAAAAAAATATTAATGACGGCAGCAAAAGGGTGAGCTTATCTGAGCTTGCCCTGCCTGATGATCTAAAGGAGCTGTCACTCTCTCAGTGCAGTTATCTTTGCGGTGAGATAAGAAATATGCTTATCTCAACTGTTTCAAAAAACGGCGGACACCTTGCCTCAAATCTGGGTGTAGTAGAGCTGACGATGGCTATACACCGTAATTTTGACTCTCCTGATGACAAGATAGTCTGGGATGTCGGGCATCAGTCATATGTACACAAGATACTCACAGGCAGGGCAGAACAGTTTTCGGAACTGCGCCAGGAAAATGGTATTTCCGGATTCCCTAAGCCGGAGGAATCTGTGCATGATGTCTGTATCAGCGGCCACAGCAGCACTTCACTGTCTGTGGCAAGCGGAATTGCCGCTGCTATGAAGCTTCAGGGAAAAGAAAACTATGCTGTAGCTGTTATAGGCGACGGTGCAATGACAGGCGGAATGATTTATGAAGCCATGAATAACTGCTCACCTGACAGCAATCTTGTTGTAATACTAAATGATAATAATATGTCCATATCCAAGAGCGTAGGGTCTCTCCAGACTTATCTGAGTACCCTCAGAAGCAGCGAGGGCTATATCAATACCAAGCGTGCTGTTGAAAAAACTCTCAACCGTATCCCGGTGCTTGGAACTAAAACTGCTAAGGGTATCAAAAAAGCCAAAGACTCTATCCGCTCTACTATACTTGAGCATAATCTCTTTGAGGATATGGGATTTATATACCTCGGACCTGTCAACGGTCATAATATACAGGAGCTTGATAAGGTTCTAAGACTGGCAAAGACCTATCACCGCCCGGTTTTTGTTCACGTTAAGACAATTAAGGGCAAGGGCTATATGCCGGCTGAACAGAATCCCGGCGAATACCACGGTATATCCAAATTTGATATCGTAACCGGAAATCCGGAGGTATCAGCCAGCGACAGCTATTCAACAGTTTTCGGCAGGGAGCTTGTGAAGCTTGCTGAACAGGACGACAGGATATGTGCCATTACTGCTGCAATGAAATACGGCACCGGACTGCAATTTTTCGGAAAGCAGTTCCCGGACAGATTTTTTGATGTGGGTATTGCGGAGCAGCACGCAGTTACCTTTGGTGCAGGACTTGCTGCAATGGGGCAGATACCGGTGTTTGCGGTGTATTCGACATTTTTGCAGCGAGCTTATGACCAGCTTGTACACGATGTTTCAATTGGAAGGCTACACCTTGTGCTTGGAATAGATCGGGCAGGCATAGTGGGTGAGGACGGTGAAACTCATCAGGGTCTGCTGGATGTGCCGATGCTGACTACCATTCCGAATACAACGATATATTCACCGTCATGCTATGAAGAGCTTAAGCTCTGCATGAAAAAGGCTATATTTGCGAATAAATGTCTTACCGCTATCCGTTACCCAAGAGGTGCGGAGGAAGTAAGCTTTAATACAAGCTATCTGAATACAGAATATCTCTTTATGCGTACCGGCAGTGATATTCTTATCATCACCTATGGAAGAACATATAATGAGGCTTACAAGGCTAAGGAAATGCTGAAAAATGAAGGCATTAACTGTGATGTTCTTAAGCTGACAAAAATATTCCCGATCGCTCGTGAGCTGGTAAATGAGATAAAGAAATACAAGGATATTGTCTTCTTTGAGGAAGCAATGGGCAGCGGAAGTATTTCCGAAAAGCTTGGAGATCTGCTTGCTGAAAGTGACTATTCCGGCTGCTATAGCCGTGTAACTGCCAATGGCTATGTTAAACAGGCTTCTGTGAGAGCTTCACTGGAGATGCTGGGTCTTACATCTGAAAAAATGGCTGAGCATATCCGGAGGATAAACGAAAATGGCAAGGCTTGATGCTGAGCTTGTTGCGAGAGGGATCGCAAGGAGCAGAGAACGTGCTAAGGAAATGATACGCTCAGGTGCCGTGACTGTCAACGGTGTCACTGCAAAAAAAGCTTCTGCTGAGGTCGGTGAAGCAGATGATATCCAGTCTTCAGAGCAGGAGCTGTACGTTGGCAGAGGTGCGCTGAAACTGAAAAAAGCAGTCGAGCATTTCGGTATCGACCTTAAGGATAAGATATGTATTGATATAGGTGCATCAACCGGAGGATTCACTGAATTTTTGCTAATGCAGGGAGCTGCAAGGGTATATTCAGTGGACGTTGGCAGCGGTCAGCTGGCTGAAACTCTGCGGAATGACAGCAGGGTAGTAAACATGGAAAATACAGATATACGCACGGTTTCTGCTGAAGATATTGGAGGCTGTGCGGACTTTGTATGTATTGATGTATCGTTTATATCACTGGAAAAAATCCTTCCCAAAGCGGCTGAGCTGTTAAACAGTGAAGGCTGCGGAGCATTTCTTCTTAAACCGCAGTTTGAAGCCGGAAAGAAAGATGTGGGCAAGGGCGGCATCGTCAAAGACAGGAAAGTGCATATCCGTGTGCTTTCGCATCTGGACAGTGCAATGCGGTGCGCCGGACTTAAGCCGGAGGGTTATACATTTTCGCCTATAAAGGGCGGAAGCGGTAATATCGAGTATCTTGTAAAGGTTAAAAAGGACGGCAGGGAGCCTGTTTTATGGGATTTCCGCAGGCTTGTGGAGGAAGCGTTTTCTGAGCTGTGACAATTAATGCTGTGAAAAAATTTTTATAGACAGGAGGGATTATAATGGCTTTATCAAATAATGATCTGCCTGGAGAAAGCAATGAAATTGCAAATAAACCGCTAAAGGAAAACATTGCTGATGCCGCCCTGAGTATGCTGATCAGGGGCGAGGATTATGAAGAGCTTGCATATACAAAGGTTGAATTTGGCTATTTGTTTTACATAGAAGCTCATGGCATTGAATCTTTGCTGAAGATCATCACAGATAAAACAACTGCATATTTTGCCGTACAGGGAGAAAAAATGATCCGTCTTGATTTTTCTGAGGAGCTGTTTAAGACCACTGTTGACGGTTTTATGGATATCCACGGCTGATTCAGAAAGTTGAAATAAGCCAAATCTACTGATAATTTCCCGGAGGAATTATGAAAGCTGCACTTTATCCGAATTTTCAAAAAAAGAATGCGCTGCTCTGCGCTAAAGAGACCAGCCGCATATTGCATGATACAGGCATTGATGTCAGTGTCAGCGAGGAATTCCGACAGGATTTCAGAGACTGTCCATTTATGATATTTGAAAACATGGAGGTCTCAGCTGAGACCGCTGATTTTGTTATAGCTATTGGCGGCGACGGAACTATCCTGCGCTGTGCTAAATATCTCATGGGCAAGGATACGAAGATGCTGGGGATAAATACCGGCACACTGGGCTTTATGGCTGGACTTGAAGCAGATCAGCTTGATCAGCTGGTTTCGCTTAAGACCGGAGATTACACTTTATCCTCAAGAATGACAATTGATGTAGTTATCCATGAGGAGGAAGGCGACAGGATATTCACTGCCCTCAATGAGGTCTCTGCCCGCTCCGGCAGCTTTCATATAAGCGATTTTGAGGTTTATTCTGACGGCTATCTGATCGGCAGACACCGGGCAGACGGAATTCTTTTCAGTACACCTTCCGGTTCGACTGCCTATGCACTTTCAGCCGGCGGACCTGTTATAGAACCAGATCTTGAATGTATTGAAATGACACTGATATGTCCGCATTCTCTTTTTTCAAGAGCAACTTTATTCGCACCTGACCGAACCCTTAAAATAGTCAATGTCAGCACAAGGGAAGAGATCATGGTCATAAGCATTGACGGTGAAGTCCATAAGCAGCTGAAGGAAAATGATTCCATTGAAATAAGACGGGGCAAGCATGATCTGAACTTTATCAATATTATCGGCAATTCGTTTCACGAATCACTGTGCAGAAAAATGTGCAAGCCTATAAAATAA
>CAMNFW010000022.1 GCA_946537565.1 uncultured Ruminococcus sp.
GGGACTGCGTCCAGCGGGCAGCTCTCAGCGTTGCCTGGGCGGCGAACGCCGCCCAGGCAAAAGTAAGCCGGACTTAGTCCGGCTTACAGAGGGGCATCTCTGAAACCACATCAATGGAATAAAGGGAGGTTCAGAGTAAATAAACCCTGTTCAGGTTTCAGAGATGCCCATATTTTAAGCTATGATAATAAATTATTGTAAGTAATACATAAAATGTCAATAAAATGATTGTTTGAAATAAACAAAGTTGAGCGCAATGCCAAAAATTACTTTACAATTTGTTAATAATATGTTATCATATACATAAGGCAATATAACTGTAGTCAAAAAAACGAAAAATATTCACATATAGGCTTTACTTTTATACGCTGTTGTGTTAAAATGTAAAGTGGGAAAATGATAAAAGCCCAAGACTATAGCACGCCTTAAGGCAGATCGGAGAAAATAAAATGATCGACAAAATCAAATCAGATAATATGGACCTTCTCTTTCAGGCAATACTCACACTTGAAACCGTTGAAGACTGTTATAAATTTTTTGATGACCTGTGTACGAGTATAGAGCTGAAGTCATTTGCACAGCGTCTTCATGTTGCAAGATTACTTGACGAGCACAGAGTATATAACAGCATAGTATCAGAGACTGGAGCCAGCACAGCAACGATCAGTCGGGTAAATCGTTCGCTGAAGGACGGAAATGACGGATATAATATAGTGTTTGACAGGCTAAAGGAGAACGGTCTTCTAAAATAAACCCAGAAAGGAAGATCGTAAATGATGAAGTCAAATGTCATCAAAAGATCACTTGCAGCGCTGACAGCAGCGGCAGCGGTACTGACCGGAAGCACATTCAGCAGTGTAAATGCAGCGGTGATCGACAAGGAAAATCCCAACAATTATGATAACTTTGCAGAGGCATTGCAGTTGGCGTTATGTTTTTATGATGCGAATAAATGCGGAGACAAGGTAGCAGATGACGGTTACTACACATGGAGAGGAAACTGTCATGTAAAGGACGGAGAGATACCGCTGCAGCCTATGAATCCGATGCCTACTGTGAACAAGGGAACGACTGAGGATGATAAGCCGAAGGATGACGATGAAAACAAAGAAGATGATAAGGGCGCATATGACGGTAAAGGCGACGGCGGTGCAAGTGCAGCAGAAGGACTTTACGAGGGAGTCAATATGTCCCAGGAGTTCATAGACGAGAACAAGAAATATCTCGACCCGGACGGTGACGGCAAGCTTGATCTTACAGGCGGCTGGCACGATGCAGGCGATCATGTAAAATTCGGACTTCCGGGAAGTTATTCAGCATCGACCCTTGGCTGGGGATATTACGAATTTCCTGAGGCTTACAAAGAGCTTGGACTTGACAAGCACGTAGAGGATGAGTTGAGGTGGATAAATGATTATTTCATGAAGGTCACCTTTATGGACGAGAATGACAATGTAGTGGCATACTGTTATCAGGTAGGAGAGGGAAACAATGACCACAACTACTGGTGTCCGCCGGAGCTTCAGGTAGACGGAACGGTAGTAGCATCTTCATCGTGTGCGGTAAAGAGACCGGCATATTTTGCAACTACAGAAATGCCGGCATCTGACCAGTGTGCAGGAGCAGCTGCGTCACTGGCAGTCAACTATCTAAACTTCAAGGACAGCGATCCTGAATATGCAGAAAAATCACTGAAATATGCTAAGGCATTATATGATTTTGCCGTAGCAACACATAGTGAGGAGCCTTCTGATGCAGCGCCCCGTGCCACAAGTCTTGGCTATGACGGTGGATTTTACACCTCCAGCTATGACTATGACGAGCTTTCATGGGCAGCGGTATGGCTTTATTACTGCACAGAGAATTATGATTATATAAACGATATCATAGCAGTAGACGAGACAGTTGAAGGCGACATGGGCGCTCACCCTTACACTGGTTATATGAAGAGAATAATCAGTGACACCGGCAACTGCTGGCAGAACATCTGGGTACACTGCTGGGATACAGTCTGGGGCGGAGTATTTGCAAAGCTTGCACCGGTAACTAACATATCCCGTGACTGGTATATATTCCGGTGGAATCTTGAATACTGGTCAGGATTGGGCGAAGCAGAAGCAGCCGAAGCAGAATTTGATGTTCCGGTAACAGCCCACAAGTATTTCGGAATGGATGATCATCTCTGGAATACAAAGATAACAGCAGAGGAGATCGCTGATCTTCCCACAGCAGACGGTGCATGGCTTAAGAAGACACCTGCCGGTTTTGCAATGCTCAATGACTATGGCTCAGCAAGATACAATACAGCTGCCGGACTTGAAGCAATGGTTTACGCTAAGGAGACCGGAGATATGACCTTTGTGGAATGGGCAAAGGGACAGATGGAATATATTCTTGGTGATAATCCTATGGGATATGCTTACGAGGTAGGCTACGGAAACAGCTATGCTTCACAGGCTCATCACAGATCATCACACTGTTCAGCATTACAGAGCATGGACGATCCTGTAAACCAGGTTCATACACTCTGGGGCGCACTGGTAGGCGGACCTGACGGCAAAGACTTCCATCGTGACGTAACCAAGGACTTCATCTACAATGAGGTTACAGATGACTATAACGCAGCCTTCTGCGGAGATCTTGCCGGACTTTATCATTTTTACGGTGCAAAGGGCAAGGAGCTTGCTGACAAGAATAAGCTTAAGGAAAACTTTGATATGTCCTCCAATGCCTATGCCGGATTTGATCAGGTTGATAAAAACGGCAATCCTTTGCCAACAGGACTGTTTGTCTCCGGCGGAAAAGCTCAGGAAACAAAACAAGGCATACAGATAAAAATAGTAGTTCATAACAGAACCGTAAATCCTCCTCATTTTGAGAGCGATCTCAAGGCACGATATTATTTCAATATTCAGGAGCAGATCGACAAGGGAGAGGACGTAAGCTTTATTGAGACCCGTGTTGACTATGACCAGGAAAAGAGCTTTACAGACGGAAAAAATCATACTATTATTTCAGAGCCGATAAAGTATGATGACAATGGAACATATTATATTGAGCTGTCATGGCAGAACTGTGATTTTTATGGTTCGAGAGTATATCAGTTCGGACTGCTCAACAAGATGAATCCTGTGACCTATGATACAGTATGGGATTCAGAAAATGACTACAGCTATGCTGACCTTATAAGCTTTGAGGACGAAAACGATGCAGCAGCTATAACTGACAAGATTACCCTTTATGCCGACGGAAAGCTGATCTGGGGCGTTGAACCGGACGGCACCAAGCCTGATGTAAGCTCAGATGAACCGGAAAAGGACAGCACGATCCTCTGGGGCGATGCAAACCTTGACAAGAAGGTAACAGTAGCAGATGCAGTTGCAATTCTCCAGCACGTTGCGCTGCCGGATAAGTATGCACTGGAAAAACAGGGTGCTGTTAACGGCGACATTTTTGACAACGGTGACGGGATCACTGCAAAGGACGCACTGGTAATACAGCAGCTTGATGCAAAAATTTACAAGCAGAGTGATCTTCCTGTGTCCTACAAAAAATAATGCAGCAGCTGTCAAAATGAATCTGACAGCAACTATAAAATGAATTTAAAGTGCCTTGCAGATACGCAGATCAAAAAACTGCTCCCTGCGATCGGCAAATAGCAAGCTCCAAAGTTTTTTGCCGCTTGCTATATAAGCGGCAGCCTGCAAAACGGCTGCCGTTTTTTTGTGAATGAGAAGTTGGAAATTTAACGGGTAATTTCTCAAAAGAATTGACATTTTAAAGAAATTGTGGTATAATAATAGGGAAATTTTACAAAAAGGAAAATCTGACTTAATTTATTTAAGGAGGCAGGCTCTTGATTACATTGTATTACGACATACTTTTTGTGTGTTCAATTGTATTAGCAATAATATACGTTGCAATGTGGCACAAGCACTTCGATATCACTTTTACTGAGGTGTTCACTCTTGTTCCGGTGGCGAATCTGGGGTATGTGTTTTTTTACCACGCCAACACCCTTAATGAAGCGCTTATCGGCAGCAGACTGATATATATCGGTGGCTGCTTCCTGCAATATTTCATTCTGCTGAGCATACTCAACCTGTGCAGCATCTATCTCAGCAAATGGCTTAAAATAGCATTGTTCGGGATATGCGTCTTTTTATATGTGTCGGTAATGACAATGGGACAGACTCCCTATTTTTACAAAGAAGTCTCCTTCGAGAAAATTCACGGGGTAGTAAAACTGACTAAAAGCTATGGAATTATGCACCATGTTTTCTACATAGTGATATCATTGTTTTTAGCGGCAAGCCTTGCAGCTATCGTGTACAGCTATTTCAAGAAAAAACAGGTGTCAAGAGTTGTGCTGTATCTGCTGTTCCTGCCTGACGTTATATCGGTTATGGGATATTATGCGGGACATTTTCTGCTGAAAAACATTGAGATTGTTCCGGCAGCGTATATTCTGGCGGAAATAATGTATCTGCTCATAGCCTACAGAGTCAACCTCTATGACGTTAATGATACCGTTATCGACTCCATTGTCGAAAACAGCAACACCGGCTTCATTTCCATTGATATGAAACACCGCTATCTCGGCAGCAATGACACCGCTAAAAAAATTCTGCCGGCTCTTAACAGATTATATGTGGATTCAATAATTGAAAAGAAGAATATCGCCGGAAATCAGCTGCTTCGGTGGCTGGCTTTGTTCTCGGAAGACGATCATGAGTTCAAGTACACCGTGCCGTATGTCAATAACGACGGCGAGATAGATGACAGAATATACAACGTTGATATAAGCTATCTCTATGAGGGAAAACACAGGCGTGGCTATATGATCACCCTCACCGATGATACCCAGAATCAGAAGTATATCAGCCTGCTGGATAACTATAATGAGGATCTCCAGGAAGAGGTCAGTGAGAAAACTCAGCATATTATTGAAATGCACGACAATCTCATTATGAGCCTTGCTGCTATGGTTGAAAGCCGTGACAATTCCACCGGCGGTCATATCAAGCGTACCAGCGTCTGCGTGAGAATACTCATAGAAACGATTCTTCGTGAAGGCGGAATGAACCTGACAGATGAGTTCTGCCATAACATTATTAAAGCCGCTCCAATGCACGATCTCGGCAAAATTGCAGTTGACGATGCGGTGCTGAGAAAACCCGGCAGATTCACTGATGAGGAGTTTGAAAAAATGAAACACCATGCCGCTGAGGGTGCAAGGGTCATACATGAGATCCTGAAAAAGACTGACGATGAATCCTTCCGCATACTGGCTGAAAATGTCGCCCATTATCATCACGAAAGATGGGACGGCTCAGGTTATCCCGACGGCCTTAAAGGTGAAAAAATACCTCTTGAAGCCAGAATAATGGCAATTGCAGATGTGTATGATGCGCTGGTCAGCAAGAGAGTTTACAAGGATAGTATGTCCTTTGAAAAGGCTGATTCCATTATCATGAGCGGAATGGGAACTCAGTTTGACCCGTCACTGGAAAAATACTATGTAAGCGCCCGTTCATCGCTGGAAGGCTATTACAGCAGCCTTTCGGCTGAATAATAATTCATGCTGCAAAGCTTAAGCAAGAGTGCGCCGCTGCCTTTAGGCAGCGGCGCACATTCGTTATTGAAATAAAACCGCAGGCTCAGATTCCGTGGCTCGGAAAGATATGCTGAATTTCAGCTGTATTTATTATTGACAAATTTCTGCATAAATGATATAATAAAAATATGCTTTAATGCTAAATAATGCTGAACAGCTTCCGGCAGTTCAGGTTAAAAAAATAATAATAACGGAGGTCTTTTTGATGAGAAAAAATTTAGGTGTACAGCCTGCATTATTCCCGATGCCGGTGGTAATAGTCGCAGCTTATGGTGCGGACGGAAATATCTGTGCAATGAACGCTGCCTGGGCGCAGATCTGTGATATGGACAAGATCGCCCTGTTCATTGACGCTGACCACAAAACTACTAAAAATATCATGGAAACTAAAGCTTTCACTGTCAGCATTGCGGACGTTTCAAATATGGAAACAGCTGATTTCTTCGGAATCGCAACAGGCAATAAAATGCCGGATAAGTTTGAACGCAGCAGCTGTCACGCTGTAAAGAGCGAGTTTGTGAATGCGCCGATAATCACCGAATATCCGGTAACTATCGAGTGTGAGCTGGCTGAGGAGGTAAATACGCCGAATCTTCACGCTATTGTTGGAAAGATCGTTAATGTAAGTGCGGAGGAAAGCGTTGTCGGTGACAAGGACAAGATCCTGCCGGAGAAGGTGAATGCGCTGATCTTTGATCAGTACCGCAGCGGATACTATTCTGTTGGCGAAAAAGTCGGTCAGGCATGGAATGCCGGAGCTGGTCTGATGAAAAAGTGAAAATACTAATGGCTTGCATTTGCGAGCCATTTTTTTGTTCAGCTGTGAAATCCCGGCAGAGTGTTCTTCACGCTGAGCATGAACTGAGACTGCACTGCATTTGCAGCATGATATTGAGTATTTGCGGAAACAGCTTGCTTTTTCCGGGCATATGAAGTATAATTACTGTTAGACAGTATGCGGTCAAACCGTGAGGCTGAGGGGTATCATGAGCTGGCTGAAAACGGTGAAAGCGGATTTTTTTGCAGGTGTTTTCGGTTTTACAGTTCTTTTTCTTAAAAATTATTTTCCCGTTTTTTTCACATTTAAGGAATTGCATCGCATACACTTTCATTACAGCAAGGAGCAGGAATTATGGATATCAGCAAAATGCAGGAAAAATTATTAGAACAGCAGAATGAACTGAAAGAGAAAATTTCTCTTTGTGACAGCTTTGAGCCTGAAAAACTGAAAACAGCTGCCGGCGTTGATCTTGCATATTGGGAGGAAAACAGCGGGGAATATGCTGTGTGCTGTATCGTTATCATTGATATTGAGACCCGTAAGACCGTTGAGAAAAAGCATTTCAGCGGAAAGATCGAAGTCCCGTATATGCCAGGTTTTCTTGCATTCAGAGAGCTTCCGCTAATACTCAAAACAGTTGAGCTTCTCGAAACCGAACCGGATATCTACATTTTTGACGGCAACGGCTATCTGCATCCACGCCATATGGGAATAGCTACTCACGCTTCGTTTTATCTTAACAAGCCTACAATTGGCATCGCTAAGACCTATTTCCGGGTTGACAAAATGACAGATTACACCGAGCCGGAAAATGAAGCCGGAAGCTATACTGATATTGTCATCGGCGGTGAAGTGTTCGGCAGAGCATTAAGGACGCATAAAAATGTGAAGCCAGTGTTTGTGTCAGCCGGAAACTTCATAACACTTGATACCGCCTGCGGCCTGGCAATGAAGCTGACTGACAAGGAAAGCCATATACCGGTGCCGACACGTTTTGCTGATCTTGAGACTCATATCCAAAGAGATGCCATGAGATCTAAAGCTTCGGGAGATGTTTCGCAGCAGCCGGAAAAATGAATGCGCTTGAATTTTAATATGCCGCAGGAATATATTTATAATTTTAATTTTGTGGATCTGAGGTGTTTGAGATGAAAAAATTATTTAAGGCAATAAGAAGTGCGGATATTGAAACGGTTGAACAGCTCATCAGGAAAAAGCCTGAGCTTGTAAACTGTACTGCAAAACAGCCGCCTAAAAAAGATGATGGTCAGTCACCGCTGCAAGTGGCATTAAAAACCGGAAATACCGCAATTGCAGAGCTGCTGATCGATAACGGGGCAGATGTGAACTTTATGGAGGACGAGAGCTGCTGCAATGAATGGAGAACTCCGGCGCTTCATGATGCCATAAACTGCGCTGTAATGCAAAGCCGCTGGAATACCGACAGTGAATATATGGGATTCCGGGTGTATTCAACTAAGGAAAAAGCCGAAGCAGCACTTTCAATTCTAAAGAAAATGATAGCAGCCGGAGCTGATGCAAATGCAGTTGATTCATACGGTAATTCATGCCTGAACCGGTTTGCTTTGCAGGCTGGACAGATACTTCCGCCTTATGACTATGTTGCTCACTGTGAAGGCAAGGGAAGAGTTTTCACACCGGAATTGCATGAAGACCTTAAGAATATACTTGCGGTATTGAAAGATGCCGGAGCTGATGCAGAATATACTGCGCCGAATATCGGCAGTTCCATGCTCAGCTTTTATAGAGAGGGAGCAGTCTCGGTATTATTCAGGGAAGTATTTGGCTGATAACAGTTTGTTAAAACAGACAGCCGGCATTTAAAGCTGAGAAAAAACTGTCAGGAGGAGAAATATGCAGGAGCTTATCCAACGGATAGGAATACCTCTTTTTATTCAGGTCGTGATAGAGCTGTGGAACAGTGTGATATTGCTTATCATGATCTTTTTGATACAGATAAGAGGAAATATAAATAATCGCAAGGCTGATTATGATATCCCGTACACGAAGGAAATAGTAATATTTTTTAATGCCGTCTTTTTATACAATCTGGTCGATGTGACAGGTGTTATTTTTATTGGAAGCAAAAGCACTTTAAGCTATTGGCTTGTGAGGATATTTGTTTTTCTTTACTATGCAGCAGGAGCATTTCAGACACTTTTTTTCCTGGAGCTTATCAAGAGATATGTTGCTGAGAAAAATGGTATAAAATGGCTGAAAAAAACTGTGCTGGCAATGCAGATTCTACAGGCACCGGGGCTTATTCTGCTTGCCGCAACACCGTTTACAGGAGCGCTTTACAGCTTCGATCCAGACAACAATTACGAAAGAGGAAAGCTGTTTTTTCTGTGGCACGGAATGTCGATAATAACTTTTCTGTTCATAATCATAGTATATATCACTCAGAGAAAAAAGGCAGACCTTTTTTTGCGGCAGGTAATAGTTACAGCCTCGGTTCTGCCGATGATAGGATTTTTATTGAATACAAGCGATTTGGAAATGAGCTTCAACAACATTTCAGTGTCCGCAGCCGCACTTATAATATACATCTTTTTTGAAACTCACAGGGCGAATGTAACGATACAGAGATCCCATGAGCTTGATCTTCTGAAAACTCAGCTGGCTGAAAAAAAGCTTGCTCTGGAGCAAAGTAAAAATGCAGTGCTTATGGCACAGATCCAGCCTCATTTCATCAATAATTCCCTCATGGCACTGCGGTCGAGATGTACGGATTGTCCTGAAATATATGACAGCCTCACAAAATTTTCAAGATATCTGCGCTCTCATTTCGATGCGATAAGCGATACTAAAATGATAACCTTTGAACAGGAAATGGAAAACGTGGAAGCATATCTTGATCTGGAGAGGGAGAATTTTGGTGAACGGCTTAAGGTCGAATACTGCATTGAGTGTGACAGTTTTTTTGTACCGGCATTGTCGGTGCAGCCGCTGGTAGAGAATGCAGTCCGCCACGGTATCGGTACATATGAAGAGGGCGGAACCTTGTTCATCAAGTCATTCAGGAAAAATGATGTTATCTGTATAGAGATAATTGACAGCGGTCAGGGAGTAAGCAGCATCACTGAACAGCAGAAAAAACGGCGTGGAATCGGCATAAGAAATGTTCGTGCAAGGCTTCAGCTCATGGATATGGGCGATCTTGAAATAATACCCGGCGAACACGGAATGACCGCAAGGATAACGATAAGAAAAATCAAAGGAGGAGCAGAATGATAACATTATCTGTGGACGATCAGAAATCAGTGACCGATCTTATGCTGTATATGCTGAATCGCATCGACCCTAACGGTACACATATGAGCGCATCAAATATGAAGCAGGCGATGGAGCTTCTGAATGATGAAGTGCAGATTCTTTTCCTTGACATTGAAATGCCGGGAATGAACGGGATCGACGCAGTTCCTGTTCTGAAAGAGAAGTACAAAAAACTGAACATCATTTATGTAACAGGGCATCCGGAGTATGTATTTGATGCAGTAAAAATGCACCCCAGCGGATTTTTGATAAAGCCGGTTTGTGAAGAAGATATTATCCATGAGCTGCATGAGCTGAGGTTTCCTTTAGACCTTGAAAGGAGTCCGCTTAAGGTGCAGTGCAGTCCATTTGCGCTGTTTGTGAACGGAAAGCCCTTTGACTTTGATCGGGGACTGACGATAGAGCTGTTTGCCTACCTTATATATAAGGAAGGGGCATTTTGCACGAACGGAGAGCTTATCGGTATCTTGTGGGGAGGAAATCCTGACAAGCAGGGAAATCTCCGGCAGCTGATACTTAACATGAGAAACTGCCTTAAGGAGATAGGTGCAGAAAATATCATTGTAAAAAAATACGGCAAGGTCGGAGTTGATATGGACGCAATTGAATGCGCAGGCAGTCCGAAGGATATTCTTGACCAGTATCATTGGTACTAATCCACAAAGACTTATAACAAATATGTCATAAATATGTAAAAGATTTTTCTGATAATTTATGAATATTATAACGGTTTTGTAACACTTTGTATGATATAATAATAATGAAAAAGAAAACAGATGATTTCCTGCTGAGAATATGTGCCGGAGGTGGTACAAATAGCAACTTCAGAAACTGAAAAATATCAGACTGATCCCAATAATACTGATAAGCCAGAGAAGCCAGGAGATAAGAAAAAACATCGCCCTCCTATGACACCGATACAGATATTTCTGGTCAATTTATTGATAGTTATCATAGTGGTGTGGCTGCTTTTCGGCTTTGTTATCGGCGCAGCCACCGCTCCGAATAACGATATGTCACCTAATATAAAATCAAAGGATCTCCTGATCTACTACAGACTCGACAAAGCCTACAGCGCACAGGATACGGTGGTCTTTGTGAAAAACGGCACCACCTATATCGGAAGAGTTGTCGCAGTTTCCGGAGACAGCGTTGAAATATCGGACGATGAACAGCTTATCATCAATAATAATATAGTTTCTGAACCGGAAATACGTTCTTCAACTCCACGCTATGAAGGCTTTGTGGAATATCCGGTAAGTCTTGGAAAAGATGAGTATTTCATTCTTGCAGATTCACGCAGCGGCGCTGAGGACAGCCGGTATTTCGGCACTGTCAGCCGTTCGGAAATAAACGGAAAGGTCGTCACCGTGATCCGCAGACACGGCATATGAAAAGGCGGCGAAGGATTATATGGATTGGCTGAACAAATTTGCAAAAGCAGCAAATACAATTCTTATGATAATAGTTGCATTTGCAGCAGCGATTATGCTTGTATCAGGACTTTATGTCCTTAATGATATATTTTACACAAATCGTACCGCTTTCATTTCCTATGACCTGCTGAAATACAGACCTGTGATCCAGGAAGAAGCTGACGGCGAAAACTATTCATTTGCCGAGCTTAAAGAGATAAATCCTGATACCGTTGGCTGGATAGAAATGTTCGGCACAAATATCAATTATCCGGTGGTGCAGGGGAATAATAATCTGGAGTATCTGAATAAGGATATTTTCGGCTACAGCACCCTGACCGGTTCAATATACCTTGCAGCTGAAAACAATAATGATCTCAGCGACTGGTATAACATGATCTACGGTCATCATATGGATAACGGTGCAATGTTCGGTGATATTGAAAAATATCTTGACCCGGATTATTTCTCTTCCCACAGCGACGGTATTATCCAGACGGAAAACGGCGATTACAGTATCCATGTATTTGCCTGTGTCCGGACAAATGCCTATGAGGATACGGTTTATCAGCTCCAGGACGGTTCGGAGGAGCATTACCCGATATTAAAAGAGTATATCTCAGATAATGCGGTAAACCAGTCTGAAATACCGGAAGAGCTGAATGATGCTCATCTGCTGGGAATGTCAACCTGTGCAGATGCAGTCACAGACGGAAGGATAGTTCTTTTTGCCAGTGTCAGTCCGTGGGACGAAGCAGCAGACGGCTCGGCAGCTGACCGCATCACAAGTGCTGATAAAGATGAAAAAGAACCTCGGCATCTTTTTGCTGTGGGACATTCAGTTCAGGGCGGAAAATGGTCGTTCCTGAATCTGATGTGTGTGATATGTACATTTCTTACACTGCTGCCGGTATGGGCTTTAAGAAGAAAATTCGGACAATTATCCTATTCAAGGAAAATGTGCCGGAAGCTTCAGGAACAGCTGGACGAGAAAAAGAAAAATGCTCCGGACAGTGATGAGCCGGCAGGAAATGACGAACCAGCTGAGATTGATGAGCCGGCAGATAATGAAAAAGAACAGACTGTAAATGATCTCAGGCATTTTCTTAGAAAAAGCCGCATAGGTATAATAATCGAGGCAGTGATACTTATCGCTGCGGTGATAGTTTTTCTTATGACAGAGGATATCACAGCAAGAATGGGTATCCGTGACCGCTGGACGGGACTTATGATACTGATAGCAGCTGCTGCGCTGACGGTCGATATCATCTGTCTGCGGTACAGAGGTATTCTTCCGGAGGCGGAAGAATACAACGGAGAGAACAGCGAAAATTGAAAGAAACTGAACATGGAGGTGATGCAAAAGTGAAAGCGCTAAGAAATAATATTTTCACCAGAATATCAGCTTTTATTATGAGCATGATAATTGTATTATCTTTTGTGTCAGATCCTGCAATGAAGGTTTTTGCAGATGAGCTGCTTACTGAACAGACCGGGGAAGAGATAATTGCGCCGGAGGGACTGGAGCATCAGACTATCAGTTCGCTTCCAGGTGAAGATGAAGCAGAGGTCGTAACCCTTGACGGTCTGATGCCTGTAAACGCTGAGGTCAGCGTACAGTCCAGCACCGAATATTCAGGCGATAATCTTTTTGCATATAATATTTCAATTACCGATCAGAATGGTATGGAATTTCAGCCCGGAAGCGGCGAGCCGATCAAGGTGGAGATCGCAAATTCCGCTATAACTGATGCTCAGGAGGCGAATCAGAAGCTCCGCCTGTGGCACATTGATGACAGCGGCCTGCGTGAGGAGATCAAGAATTTCAAGATAGACAACGGCAGGATCATTTTTGAAGCCTCCGGATTTTCAGTTTATGAGGTGGATAACGGAGAACCGGCACTCAGGACATATAAGTTCCTTATGCCTGGAAATCCCCAGGATAACAGCAATTATGCTGCTTACTATTATCATACAGGCAGTAAGAAAGAGGACGGCAGCTATAAGGAGATATGCAGCCAGACTATTAAAAACGGCGAGAGTCTGATATTCCCCCAGCTGCCTGCTGATATCGACAGCAAGTATACGTTCATCGGCTGGTTTGTGGGAAGCGGCGGCACTCCGGGTACTCAGCAGCTTGATTTTAATAATATCCCTGCTGTTACGCAGAATGAGACTGTGGAGCTGTATGCAGTTTTTGAGTCCTGTGTGTATGCGATATTTCATGAGCAGTACAACGGCAGAACAGATTCATTTCCGGTTTTTGCAACACGCCGTGGCAAGCTGGTTTACAACGAGGACACCTCTCAGCTGGAAGCAGAATTTGAATTTGACGATCTTAAAGTAATATATGACGATGAGGAAAAAGAGGAAGGCGCACCGCCTTCAATGCAGTTCGTAGGCTGGACAACTGAACCGATTAAGGATTATAAGACCGGCGAGACAGCTGAGAAGCTGACGAGCCCTCATACATTCCTGGTATATGAGGATTCTCCTGACAAATCTATCCGTCTGTATCCTATCTTTGAACCGATACGCTGGCTTGAATTTGACTCCAACGGTTCAGGTGCAACGTATATCCCGCCAAAATCTTTCACTAAGGATGAGGGTACTACTTTTGATAACAGCATACCCGTTCGTCCGGGATATGTTTTCGACGGCTGGTACACCGAAAAGATCGGCGGCACTAAGGTGACAGATGAAAATCAGAATCTTATCCCGTCAGTCAGCACAAATGAACTGGAAGTCAGGGACGGAAAGCTTTTTGTCAAGGAACCTAATATCACCGCTAAGCTTTATGCCCGCTGGATTCCGGGAGATTCAAAGTATACCGTTATCATCTGGAAACAGAAGGAATCCGATGACAAGAACGCTTCTTCCAAAACCTATGACTACGCTGAAAGCTATACATTTAAAGATGGTATAAAAACTGAACAGTCAGTATCAGTAGCCGATGAATTCAAAAACAAGGACTATACCGGCTTCTATTATTCCCACTGTGATGATTCAAAGAAAGTCGCCGGAAACGGTTCAACTGTACTTAATGTATATTATGACAGATGCCCGGTGGTATACAAGTTTTTGAGTTCAGGCAATAATAATGCCTCAACTCTTTATACTTGGACCGGACTTTACGGACAAAAGATATCAAAGTATAACTATACCTGGGACAGCACCAATTACTGGAGATACAAAAAAAGCGGTACTGGTATTACTTATCTGGAATCCTTCAACTCGATAGTCAGTGACGATTCAAATTACGATCAAACATCACATACCTATACAACAGAGATATATGATGCCGGAAACAACAGCCAATACCAGATAATCCATGTATTGCAGGATCTTGACGGAAACTATGACCTGAATAATACTGATCTGGTGTATATTACAAATGCTTCGAGCGGAGACGTTACCTTCAATTTCACCAATAAATTTGAAGGCTTTATGGTGTATGGATATTCCCGTGATACGTTTACATCAGATCCGCCCAATAATGCTATTGACCGCAGTGAAGCCGATGAACCCGGAAAAGTTAAGAGCGTTTCACTGAACAAACAGAATCTTTATGTTTATCACAAGCGCCGGTCATATAATCTTGATTTTGTAGATTCTGTGACAAAGCAGGTCTACCAGTCCTCTGTGGTGCTGTATCAGGAACCGATAGCTGGCTACAGACCGGCAAATCCGAATACTCCGCCTACACCCGGCTATACCTTTACAAACTGGTACTCCAATGAAGCGTGCAGCAGCAATGCGGCAATTGATTTCGACGGCACCATAATGCCGAATGCCAACATGATCGTTTATGCCGGCTGGGATACTATCTGGTTCAGGGTAGAGATCGACCCCAACGGCGGTGAGCTTTCTTCTACACAGTCTACATTTTTCTGGGAACCTTACAACGGCGATCCTATCGAGGAATACCTGACTGTTTCAAGAAACTATGAAGCTGATGTCAATGGTACATATTATTATGCAAAGCATGACAGAGAATATTACGGTCTCGGTGATGCGTGGGAATCAAGAGAGGATTCTATCACTGACAGAGGAGCATACTATACCAGTGACATTACCCAGGCTGCCAGTGCTACCCGTTACAGAGAAGCGCCCGGTGCATACCGCTATCTTGGCTGGTATGAAGTCGATCCGGAAACAGGCGCAGAAACACCATATTATTTCGGA
>CAMNFW010000023.1 GCA_946537565.1 uncultured Ruminococcus sp.
CGACGGATTTAAAGTCAACAGTCCGAATGATATTATGAGCAAGATAATCCAGGCATACCGGATAGCGCAGATCGGCGGCAGAGATCACATTGTTTTTTTCAATGATAAGCTGCTTAACGATAAGGAAAGGTCTATGCGTGTGCTTAAGAGATTTCCCGAAGCTCTGCGAAAGGAAGAGTTTCAGGTATATTATCAGCCGAAGGTGAATATCAGGACCGGAGAGCTTTGCGGAGCAGAAGCACTTTGCAGGTGGTTTCATAAGGATAGGATAATAGCACCGGCAGATTTCATTTCTGTTCTTGAAACTACAAATGATATCTGCAAGCTTGATTTTTATATGCTGGACAAGGTCTGCGGAAACATCAGAAGGTGGCTGGACGAGGGACGCAATGTGGTTAGAATATCAGTGAATATTTCAAGAAAGCATATGCTGAATTCTGATCTTTTAAAAAACATTATGGATATAATCGAGAAGCATAATGTTCCTCATGAATATATTGAAATAGAGTTGACTGAGACTACTACTGATGTTGAATTCAAGGATCTCAGGCGTGTAGTTGACGGTCTGCACAAAGAAAAAATCTATACAGCAGTAGATGATTTTGGAATGGGTTATTCTTCATTGAATCTGATAAGAGTTGTGCCGTGGAACGTGCTGAAAGTGGATAAGATCTTCCTGCCGACTGATGACGAGGCTGAGGACAGTGTACGGAGGATAATGTTCAAATATGTTGTGGCAATGGCAAAAGATCTGGGTCTTGAATGTATAGTTGAGGGAGTTGAGACACCTGCTCAGCTTGCACTTCTGCGTGAAACAAATTGTGACCAGGCACAGGGATATCTGTTTGATATGCCGCTTAAAGCAGAAGAGTTTGAGAAGCGGCTTGACAATAGTAAATATCAGGTCAAAAAGTAACAGCATAACTATGCGCCGCCTAATGGCGGCATTTTTCTGCCTGAAAATGGTTAGCCCGTCAGGGCGGAGGAAAGCCTTACAGTTGCTATTGCATATATTTATTTCAAATAGTTGACTTTAAATATGGAATATGATATAATTAGTGAAAAATCAACAGGAGGTAAAAGCTGATGATCAAACGTTTTATAGCAGCAGCACTTTTGCTTTGCATAACGTTTAGCGGAACTAACACGGTGCCATTTTCTGTGGCTGGAGCTGAGAGTGAAATCGTACCTCAGAATAACGAACAGGAGCTTCCTGACGGCGATGTCAATGATGACTGTATTTTCGGCATTTCCGATGTGGTGATAGTGCAGAAATGGCTGCTGAAAAAAAGTGCGACGGATATTCAGAAATGGAAGGCAGCTGACTTTTGCAGCGATGGAAAGCTTGATGTATATGATCTTTGCCTCATGCGTAAAGCATTGGCAGAAAACTGCACAGGGCAGGGGATATTGTCGGTTGAAGGGTATATGATAACATCAGGCTACAGCGGCTGGGGCAGAAAAAATTACAATAAAAGCATCACAAAAAATGATATTGCAGGAATTGATGACATTGCTGAATTATATGACAAGGTCTATGCTAAGGCTGAAAAATTGCAGGATACTCCAATGATAAGCTGGGAGCTGAACATCTGTGATTATGGCATTGATGATCTTTATCTGCCGTATGTTGAAGAAAACGGCGCAGCATCAGCGATTCTTCTTTGCAGTATGGGAGGAGAATGCAGCTGGCTTGATGATGCTGATGTGCAGAAGCTTGCGGAGCTGCTGGCGGAAAACGGCTTATATTCTGACTATAGCATAATTCAATTTTATTTAACAAACAACTGAGCAAAAAAACTGCTTGTGCCGGAAATTGAAATGTACACATGAGCAGTTTTTTGTCATTAACTGCGATAAATATTAAAAATGCTGTCAGATAGCTATTGCAAAAAAAGCTTGATTGTGTTATAATATAATTTGGGGCAATACCGCACAGAGATAGGGGAGCAGAAGTACTGCAAAGCCTTAAGACGGTCTTTGTGCAGTGATGCCTTAGGACTGCAAAGCCGGAGCTGGCAATGCTTTCCTTTCGATTTAACATCCACAGGAGGTCAGTTATATGCTGAATGCAGATGTAAGAACATTTCATTTCACTTCCGATCATGACGGACTTGTCATATCAGCTGTTGCAGCTATTCCGTCGGGGCAGGTCAACGGAGTTGTCCAGATCGTACATGGAATGAATGAGCATAAGGAACGTTACTATGATTTTATGGATTATCTTGCCAGCGAAGGCTTCATCACAGTTATCCATGATAACCGTGGGCACGGCAAAAGTCTTATGAATGAAGATGATCTTGGTTTTATGTATAAAGACGGCGGAGAAGGCTTTATAAGCGATATTGCACAGGTTTGCAGCATAACTAAGCAGCGGCTGCCGGCTATGCCGTATTTTCTCATCGGACACAGCATGGGTTCGCTGGGAGCGAGGTGTTTTCTTAAGGAACATGACGCAGAAATAAACGGACTTATAGTGCTTGGATGTCCGTGTTACAGTTCACTGTCCGGCTTTGTGAGAAGCGTTGACTCTGCGGCATCAAAAAGTCTTGGTCAGAAATTCCGAAGTGAAAAGATCAGAGAGATCGCAGAAAATACCCTCAATAAAAAATTTGCTAAAAACGGTGAGGACAACCTTCACAGCTGGATATGCAGTAAAAAGGAGGTAGTTGAGGAATTCAACGCCGATCCTCTCTGCAATTTTGTTTACACCCTCAACGGCTATGAGGCATTGCTCTGGCTGATGCGTGAATGCTATTCAAAAAAAGGCTGGAATGTTACAAATCACCGGCTGCCAATAAGATTCATCTCCGGCAAGGACGACCCTTGTATGCTTTCAGAAAAGAAGTTTTTCAAGGCAATGGAGCAGCTTGAAAAACTGGGATACGGAAGCATTTCTCACCGTCTTTTTGATAATATGCGTCATGAGGTGCTGAATGAAAAGCATAATATAAATGTTTACAAGGATATAGCCAAGACCCTGTTTTCATGGATCGACCGTTATAATGAAGAACATCATGATCAGCCAGCCATACCGCAGCCTGTTTCTGTGAAATATGAAGAGCCTGCACCTGTGCCTGAGCCGGAGCTTCCGCCGGAAAAAAAGCCGGAAGATGATGTTTTTGATGTGCTGGAGACCGTTAAGGCGGACGGCACTGCTGAGATTGAAAAGCCTGCGGATATACCGGCGCCGGATAAAAAAGAAGTGCCGGAGTTTCCGGAGGATACAGATATGTTTGATATACTCGGAGCAGTTCTGGAGGACGGAACTGCCGGCATCATCGGTGCTTCTGATGATACTCCCGCAAAACCGGAAATACCGGAAGATGCAGATGTTTTTGATGTACTTGAAGCAGTCAGGTCAGATGAGGCAATGGATAAGCCGGCAATAGACCCATCAGCTGTTGACCCGGCGGATGCTGAGGTGCTGAACATACTTGAAAACAGTCTGCCGGAGGATACACCGGCTGCGGAGATACAAGAGATAACAGTTAACGTTGACAACACCGGAAAGCTGGGTATAGCTAATATAATAGATGCTGCTGAACCTGCTGAAAAGGAAAAAACTGCCGAGGAGCAGGTCATGGAGATTCTTCGTGAGGCAGAAAAAATGAATAATCAATGATCATTTAAGCAATTAACTGTCAGCCACAGACAGTTCAGAAAGGATAAATATTTAATATGGATATAAATGCAGCTCTCGCAAAGGAATTTGGTCTAAAACAGGAGCAGGTGGATAATACCGTTGCCCTCATAGATGACGACAAGACCATACCGTTTATTGCACGTTACCGCAAGGAGCTTACCGGCTCCCTGGACGACCAGATACTTCGTGAGCTTTATGACAGACTGATGTACCTGAGAAATCTAGAAAAGCGCAAGGAAGAGATCACCAACGCTATCACAGAACAGGAAAAAATGACTCCGGAGCTGGAGGCTGCAATTAGTGCAGCAGCAACTCTTGTAGAGGTTGAGGATATTTATCGACCCTTCAAACCCAAGCGCCGTACCCGTGCAAGCATTGCCCGTGAAAATGGACTTGAACCGCTGGCAGAGCTGCTCATTGCTCAGGAAAACACCACTGACCCGGAAACTGAAGCCCAGGCATTTGTCGACCCGGAGAAGAATGTACCTGATGTGCAGACAGCATTGCAGGGTGCAATGGATATAATCGCTGAGGATATTTCTGATGATGCAGATATCAGAAAGCAGCTGAGAGCTTTGGCAGGTGAAAAGGGCGAGATCGTGTCAAAGGCATCTGATCCGGAGGCTGAAAGTGTTTACAGCAATTACTATGAGTATTCAGAGCCGGTTCCGAAGGTTGCAAATCATCGTGTGCTGGCAATGGACAGAGGTGAGAAGGAAGGATTCCTTAAGGTAAGCGTCACCCTTGACGAGGCTGCTGCTACAGGAATGATACTTGCCAAGTATATAAAAGCAAACAACTCCTGCGGTGAGCTTGTGCGTGCTGCGGCTGAGGACAGTTACAAGCGTCTGATATTCCCTTCGATCGAGCGTGAGATACGTTCCGAAATGACAGCAAATGCCGCAGAAGAAGCAATAAAGGTTTTTGCTTCAAACCTCAGACAGCTGCTAATGCAGGCACCTATCAAAAACAGCGTAGTTCTTGGACTTGACCCTGGGTATGCACATGGCTGCAAGACCGCTGTTATCGACCCAACCGGAAAAGTTCTCGATCATGCTATTATTTATCCAATAGGTTCAGCAGGTGCAGTTGAAAGATCAAAGAAGACTGTAAAGGATTTCATTCAAAAGTACAACGTCAATGTTATCTCTATCGGAAACGGAACTGCCTCCCGTGAGACAGAAATGTTTACAGCATCTGTTTTAAAAGAGATACCGCAGAAGGTAAGCTACATGGTAGTCAGTGAAGCAGGAGCTTCTGTATATTCTGCATCAAAGCTGGCTGCGGAGGAATTTCCGGATTATGACGTATCAATCAGAGGAGCAATATCTATTGCAAGGCGTTTGCAGGATCCTCTGGCGGAGCTGGTAAAGATAGATCCGAAGGCAATGGGAGTTGGACAGTATCAGCATGATATGCCTCAGGCAAGGCTGAATACAGCGCTTTCAGGTGTAGTTGAGGATTGTGTTAACTCAGTTGGAGTTGATCTTAACACAGCATCATATTCATTGCTTTCATACATATCCGGAATCAATGCCTCAGTTGCAAAGAATATTGTAACGTACAGAGAGGAGAACGGCAGGTTCACAGACCGTAAAGAGCTGCTGAAGGTTCCTAAGCTGGGCAAAAAAGCCTTTGAACAGTGTGCAGGCTTCCTCAGAGTCCGTGACGGAAAAAATCCTCTTGATAATACAGCTGTTCACCCTGAAAGCTATGAAGCAGCATCATCACTGCTCAGTGAGTGCGGCTTTACACTGGCAGATATTTCAGGCGGCGGAGCTGAAGGAATAGTGAAGAGGTCGGAGAATATCGGACTGGAAACTATCAGCCAGAAGCTGGGAATAGGAGTTCCTACACTTACTGATATTATCGGAGAGCTTAATAAGCCGGGACGAGACCTTCGTGACGAACTGCCGCCGCCGCTGCTGAGAAGCGGAGATATCATGGATATCAAGGATCTTAAGCCGGGAATGGAGCTGGTCGGAACAGTTCGGAATATCATAGATTTTGGCTGCTTTGTAGATATCGGAGTACATGAGGACGGACTTGTACATATATCACAGATATGCAGCAGATTCATAAAGCATCCTCTTGAAGCAGTTAAAGTCGGCGAGGTCGTAAAGGTGAAGGTGCTGGATGTTGATCTTAAGAGAAACAGGATATCTCTGACCATGCGCCTTAATGATGAAGAAGAGAAAAAGCCTGAGAGAAAGCCTAAGCAGAAGCGTGAGAAGAAAGGGTTTGACCCGTCACAGCTTCACAGCAGTGCATTCAGGATAAAGCAAAAATAATGTACTTTGTGTATATTCTCAGCTGCCGTGACGGAACATTGTATACCGGTTCGGCAGTTGATGTACAGCGAAGATTTGCTGAGCATAAGAGCGGAAAAAAAGGTGCAAAATATACTCGTTCGCATATTCCGGAGAGAATAGAAGCAGTATGGGGCTGTGAAAGCTGGAGCGCAGCGCTCAGCCTTGAACGGCGGATAAAGCAGCTGAAACGTTCAGAAAAACTGGCGCTTATAAGTGACAGCGGAAAGCTTTATGAATATTTCGGGACGGAATATGCAGAGGGATATATACGTCAGCCGGAAGAGTAAAAATAAACAGATGCTTCAAAATGAAATGAGGCATCTGTTTTTTTACATATAGTAATATCAGGAGCATACAGCAAACTGAGCGTTTTCATAAAAATGGCTAAGGTCTATCACATTATTGAAGTAAGAGGTATCTGTTCCAGCTCCCATGAGCTGTCGGAGTGGATCGTGATAAGCTCAGCGCCACGCTGTCTGGTTTCTTTTTCGATACCGGGCATAGCCAGATAGTCAATGCTCATGCCGTAGGTCAAACGAATACCCTTGTATTCAATGGAGGCATTGTTGTAATGATCGTGACCGCAGAAAAAACCAGAAGTGCTTCCAAGCTCCAGAGCAGCATCGAACATTTTGCTGGGATAATCTGAGCAGCAAACCAGGTCATTGGTAATACCGCCGTGATCTCCCGGGTTTTCACCGAAGAAGTATTTCACCTCATCACTGCCTTGCAAATAAAGCTCAGTTGCGGTTTTGTATTCCTGAAGAGGAATATGGAAGAAAACCATAGAATCTACAGTATGACCAGCTTCAGCATTCATACGCTCCACCTCACCGGCATACCAGTCCACCTGATCGTCATGGATATAGTCATAGACATTAATACCTTCGCCGGTATAGGCATTGGAATCTATCATAAAAAGACCGGTATTAAGCGAACCATCGGAGTTTTTGATTTCGATCAGCTGATTATTTCTGCCCATGATATCAGGCTGAGTGTACGGGTAAAGGAGGGTGCCGGAGGTTTTGAAGGAGAGGGATTTATAGACATCGTTCAGTTCTTGTTTATTGGCAGAGGCAAGAGATTCTGTGTCATGGTTTCCATAGGTAAAAGCCCAGGGAATGCCGATATTTCGCATGAAAGCAGCAAACTGTTCCACAGGGGCGGTATTATTAAGTGACATGGACATTATACCAAGAGGAAAACAGAGGTCACCAGTGACGATAACCAGATCCGGGTGGGTATGTTCGATTTCAGCAAAACAAGCCTTAAGAGCTTTCATATCTTTTCTATAGGAATACAAACTGCCGCCGATGTGGATATCAGTAAGATGAAGAATTTTAAAATCATCTGTAGACTTGGTTATAGTATAAACTCCGGTGTCGTTGTTATAGGTGATATTATGGGAGTTATGATCAATGACAGGAATTGAGTTGATATAACTTTGGGTATACCATGTGTCTCTCTGGAGCATTGAAAATCCTGACAGAACAATAGCACCGGCAGAATAAAGGGCGATCCTGGGCTTATTGATGACAATATTTTTTTGAGTGATATTTCTGCGGAGGGTGAGATCATAAACGATCATCAGCAGTCCGAAGAGTATGCCGGCAGCCAAAAATATATTTCCGGGATAAGAGATATCCTTGCTGAGGATACCTGTTGCGGCAGTTACAGACATCCAGTAAAGTGAAGAAAAAATAGTCATGCCGATGATGTGCCTGTTATACTTTTTATGATCAGGCAGATTGATCCTTTTTTGTATCATTCGATGGCAGAAGATATTTTTTATCAGCAGGAATACGGGGATTTCGATAACAATGCTGTTCTTGAAGAAATTTTCTGAGAATTCAGCGGATTTTGAATTGCCAAAAAAATAGAAGCTCAGCTCCGATGCGATAAACACGAATACTACTGCAAAAAGCAATGCGATACTGTTAAGAAGCCGCTTAGAGTATTTATCGCTGCGGCTGAGAAGGTAATTATAAGCATCTGTGTCATATTTGGTATTTTGGGCAGATTTTTCAGTCCGGAGATATTTTCGGAACGGTAAAGATGCGATGAACAAGTCTGCGGCAATCACAAGCAGATTGCCGAGAGCTGCGGCAGGCTTAACAGTGAGGTTGTATATCAGCCAGAATAGCTGCAGCAGTACAAAAACACCAAAAGCTGAGGCAAAGTAAATTCTTAAGCGCTGATGCCAGATCACTTTTTTCAGTGAGCGGACATCAGCTGCATCTGAATCTCCACGCCATTTCTCAGCAATTTCCGCAGGATATCCAGCCAGCTGAGCCATTTGTGAGAGTCTGCCATATTTGCTGAGAAGCTCTTCAAGGGCAGCGTCCTCATGTTTGTTGGCTTTGAGAGTATTGAATTCATTATTAAGAGCCTTCTGGATTTTTTCCTGGGCCTGAACGACCTCCTCAGAATACGGAATATCGTCAAACATCAAGTCAACTATAGATATTATTTTTCTGTCAGGGACATTTTCTGTTATATTCTTCATTTCAAGATCCTTTCTGTTTTTAACATAACAATTATAGCATATATTATTTGAGATGTCAATATTGATATCACGGAGCAAAGTAAAGAGGGCATTTCAGAAGCTTGCTGCTGAAATGCCCGTAAACAGTTATTTACTGCAAAAGATCTCTATTGCAGCAGCAGTAAAATCAGCGGTGCCTTTACCGCCGGCACTGTCGATATTATCTGATATCTCACCTCCGGCGGCGTACATTTTTCCGAGGCCTGCAAGAATATTATCTGAACAGGTATAGAAATGACAGGAGATAAAATCCTTCAGCTTTTTCACCTGAGCCTGAACAGCATCAGATCCCGGAGGCAGAGAACGCATTTCACCGAATTCCGTGAAGATATACATCATTTTTTCTATGAGATTATCATTTTCTTCCTGTGAGCGATTTTTTTCATGTTCTTGAAACTCCTTGTACTCCTGGGTATTACCCCAATGAGCCTTTGCTTTTTTTGAATATTCATCGAATTTAGATCTGTTAAATCTGGAAAAATCCACTGCTCTCACTCCTAAAATTTTTATTCCTGATGCAAAGAGTATCAGGTTTTCAAGGTGCTGCTTTTTCAATTCAAGCAGTCTGATCTGTTGATCAAGGGCTGAGTTCCGGTCAAAATCCGGACTGTTCATAATACGTTTGATGTCTTTGAGGGAAAATTCAAGCTCACGGAAGATCAGTATCTGCTGGAGCTTTTCAAGGTCATCATTATTGTAAAGTCTGTATCCAGCCTCAGAGCGGGAAGAGGGGATAAGCAGACCGATCTTGTCGTAATATTGAAGGGTTCGGACGCTTACACCTGACAGCTCACTGACTTTTCTGACCGTCATCATGAAACAGACCTCCTTTTTTAGAACATTGTCACTGAGAATAATTCACCTCGTGATAATAAAAGTATAATCTATAACGCAGCGTAGAAGTCAAGAAATTTTTTGATTTTTGTATGAATCCACAAATCTTACTGCTATAATATGTGCAATATAACAGTCTCAAATTGTCTGCATCTATTTGACATATAATTGCCAATGTGGTATAATCTAAAAAAGGGAGATGAAAATTTTTTGGTGGTTGAGCGTTCGCAGATTTGCCATTATATCACAGTGAGGAGGGGCAATTACGCAAACGCCTATCGACTACCTGATTTGTTATTTACCAAAAAAACAGGAGGGAAAAATGGATATTACAGATAAAAGAATAGACAGCGGAAAGCCTTTTGACTGGGGCAGAACATCAGAGGATTATGCTAAATACCGTGATATTTATCCGCCGATGTTTTACAGCAGGCTTCTCAGCCGTGGACTTTGTACAAAGGGTCAGACAGTTCTTGACCTGGGAACGGGAACAGGCGTTATTCCACGGAATATGTACAGTTATGGCGCAAAATGGACTGGCGCAGATATTTCAGAAAACCAGATCGAGCAGGCAAGATGCCTTGCGAGACAGGAAAACATGGACATAGATTTTATAGTTTCCGGAGCAGAGAATATAGATTTTCCGGCAGAAACCTTTGACATTGTTACAGCCTGTCAGTGTTTCTGGTATTTTGATCACAGCGTGGCGGTGCCGAAGATACATAATATCCTTAAGGATAATGGAAGGCTTGTGCTTCTTTATATGGCATGGCTGCCGTTTGAAGACAATATTGCCGGACAGAGCGAGCAGCTGGTACTGAAATACAATCCGGTCTGGTCAGGGGCAGGCGAGACAAGAAAGCCTATCTGGATACCTGATATTGCAAAAGAGTATTATGAGCTTGAAGATCATGAGGAGTATGATCTGAAAGTACACTTCACCCGTGAAGGCTGGCACGGCAGAATGAAAGCGTGCCGTGGTGTCGGGGCATCGCTGAACGGAACAGAGCTTGAAAGCTGGGAGCGTGAACATAAAGCTCTGCTGGAAAGAACTGCACCTGAAGAATTTGACATTCTGCATTATGCAGCCATTGCAGTGCTTAGAAAAAAGTGATAACATTAGTAAATCTGATTCTGAAATGAGGTAAATATGAAAAGATCAAAGAAGATAATAATTGTCATAATACTGATTATTCTTATGATTTTGGTGATCGCTGGCTGGTGGATATTCTCAGTGAGCATATACAATGAAAACTTTGATAAGCGTTTTGAGAGCTATGAACCGACAATGCTGTACATTGAGGACTATGAAGGTTTATCCCGGAAGGAATATGAATTTGAATCAGACAAGGGACAGAAGCTGAAGGGTTATATGTACAGTGCCGGTGAAGATCAGAAGGGCATAGTAGTCATAGCTCATGGACTGGGAGCCGGCCATAATTCATATATGGAATGTGCAAATTATTTTGCACAGAACGGATATTATGTCTTTGCATATGATGCCACCGGAAATGATGAGAGTGAAGGGGAGGGAGTAGGTGGAATTCCCCAGGGACAGATCGACCTTGACTATGCAGTAAGTTTTGTAGAGGAAAGCGGAAATTTTCCGGAGCTGCCGATAGTCCTTTTTGGCCATAGCTGGGGCGGATACAGTGCGTGCAGTGTTCTGACCTATCATCCGGAGGTCAGGGCTGTGATAGAGTGTTCAGGCTGTAACCGTTCATCTGATCTGTTTGAGGCTGGCGGAAAGGCTCAGGCAGGAAACGTGATATACACGATGATGCCGTTTATCAAGCTCCATGAATTGATCAAATACGGGAAATACGCTTCAAACACAGCTCTGGACGGATTTGCTGCCAGTGATGCAGCGATCATGGCAGTTCATAGTGAAGATGATGAAGTAGTACCGATAGAATATGGTTTTGACAAGTATTATGAGAAATACAAGGACGATCCACGCTTCACCTTCATGAGGCTGGAAGACAAAGGTCATAACTATGTTTTTGATGACAGAGAGTACATAGATCAGTTCAATGCAGGTTTTGAAAAATGGCTTGAAACCCTGGATTATGACTACAACGACCCGGAATGCAAGGACATGTTCAGTAAGGATAAGGCAGATTATTTTGCTGAAAATCTTGACAGAGAAAGGTACTGCAATATGCTTGACACTGAGATTTTTGAGAAGTTCCTGGAATTTTACAATGAACACATAGACTGATACAACAGCAAAAGCCTCCCGGTGAAGGGAGGCTGATTTTGCATTCAGAAGCTTATTTGCCAAGAAGAAAATCGCTGAGACCGGTAAGGTCATCTGCTGTATATTTTGGTGCAGAGGAGATAAGGTACTGTCTCATCAGTATCAGGTCATATGTATCAACTCTGCCGTTGCGGTCAACGTCCCAGGAGAAGCTTTCACAGGGATAGCCGTAGAAGCTAAGCTCGTTCAGATCACCGCCGCCCTTAACAATCTTAAGGCAGTCAGTTGGAGCGGAGTCACCGGTCAGTGAAACAGCTCTGTACATATAACCGCCCAGATCGCTGGACCAGAGGAGCTTGTCGGTGTGGGCATCATAAACTGAGATATTGCCTGTGCCATAGGTATCATAGACAGCGAAGCCGTTGAAAACATATTCCTTGTCGAAGAAAGCGTAGGCAGTGATACCTGATCTGTTGACATTTGTAGCAGGAGTATCAAGACTGCCGGTATCGCCGTAAATTGGATCGGGCATAGTATCAGGCTCATCAAACATACGGTAGAACTGACCGAGAGTGCCGTCGTCGGGAGCCTTATCCAGCTTACAGATCTCACCGGACTTATCTTCATTGAGGGAGATGCACTCAGGTCGTATCATAGAATTTCTGCCGTTGATAATAGTTTTGTCGGAACCGGAGAAGGTAAGATAAACCGGAGTTTCGGTGACATCAATAACAGCTGAACCGTCTTTGAGGCTAAGCTTTTCAGTAGTACCCTCAGCGATATCAGAAGGAACAGTGAGGAAGGCATTTGAATTGCCGTCCGCAGAGATCTTCACAGATTTTATGACTTTATCCTCATTGGTGGGTGACCATACACACTTGATGATATCGCCGTTAAGTCTGTCCTTGAATTCCCAGATATTGACATCCTGTTCAGTAGTTTCAGTCTTTATCAGGTCGGCATTTTTCAGGGTATGGGTCATGCAGGAGAGATAATACCAGGCGGTCTTTTTCTTCCATTCGCCTTTTTGAGTAACGAGACCGGAGTTGTAATAAACACCCTCGCCCTCATCACGGAGCTGGAATTTAGTAATACGCTGAACGCCCTCACCCATAGCTGTGAGATAAGTTCTTGCCACACGCTGAGCGTATTTAAGCTGATAGTTTTCATTGTCATGGTTATCAACACCTTCGGTCTCGCAGTCGCTCATTGGAATTTCAAACTCAGATATCCACAGTTCAGTGCCGGGAGCGTTATCAGCTATCCACTGCTGTATCTCATGCAGACGGCTGGGAAGCTTACTTGTTTCAACATTAAAATCATCAGGACCGATATGGATGTTAATGATATCCACAGCAAATTTACCGTCCTTGCGGTTGTAGTCGAACCAAAGCTTCATTTCGTCGAGATACTGGAGCAGGGTAGATTCGGGAGTAAGGAGACCGCCGACAGCAAGCTTGAAATCGGGATCAGCGTTTTTAACGCCGGCATTTTTAATAGTACCCTCATGGCCGTCATAGTCAGCAGAACACATTGCAGCCAGTTCATAAGGAGTGAAATAATTAGCTTTGCCAGCCCAGCTTTTATTAGGCTCATTGGAATTTTCGAGAGCGCCCAGCAGACCCATGCCGACCTTAACTTCCTGAGCATCGGTGATGTTAATAGTGCTGAGGTCAACGTTTTTATTGCTGCCATAGCGAGCAGCCACCTGATACATAGCCTGAGCGTGAACAGAATAGCTTGCCGGGTCGAGGGTATCAGCACCGCTTGGAACGGGGATCTCATTAGCCTTAGTACCTCCGGAAACGACAGTACTTCCGCCCTGGAAGCAAGGGATAACAGAGATTCCCTGCTCGTACATCTGAGAGTAATATGAATCCATATCGCCCCAGGTGCCCTGAGTGAATTTTACTTTTCCTGATTCATCTAAAAGCCAGCTGAAATTATGGTATTCACGGACATTTCCGGCAGCCATTATAGCTGTCAGAGGATCGTCGATAAAAGCGTTGAAGCCGGCAGCCTGACCTGCTGTGAGATCGGTAGCGGAAGAAGAGGGTTTAGCAGAGGTCTTAGCAATTTGTTCAGCTGAAAGCTCAGAAGCTTTATAGCCGTATATCGCCAGCTCGCTGACACCGGTATCGCAGTAGTCGGAGCTGAAATAAAGATAACGGGTAGGCTTGGGGTCGTCGAACTTTATGGCACGCCAGGAGTTATAGTAATCCATAGTTTGTTCAGCGATTTTGTTCCAGCTGAAAGGTTCACCGTCATAGATACTCCAGACTGGGGTACCATTGGTATCGAGGAGGGCAACACCGGTGATGATATAGTTGGCACCGAAGTCGATATAGAAGCTGGCGGGACCGTATTCAGTCTGCTGATTTGGGGTCCAGTTAGAGCGGGAAGTAGCCACCCATATTTCGCTGTCCACCTTCATATTATCGAGGGATTCAGGGACTTTGTCCTGATCGTCAAAAAGGTAGGATACGCTGCGGAGATAGCCGGCACCGAGGTGAACCAGATTTTCTTCATTTACTTTGAACTGAGTTATGTCCAGCAGCTTTGGGGTCTTGTCATCAGCGGAAGCAGACCATGACACAGAATTGAATATCATGGCGGCGGAGATAACAGCTGCTGCGGCTTTGAAATGTTTCAAAAAAACCACGTCCTTTTTGGTTAATATCTATACATTTATTGTACATCATTAATTTAGTTTTGTCAAGCATTTATGAGATGAAGATAGAAAATGACAAAAAAATTAACCGGCAAAGATCACCTCTGCCGGTTTTAAAAGAATTCAGAAGAATATCAGTAAAAATTGATCACCTGTTGATTGCCCCAGCCGTAATAATCGCCGTCATCAGCATCGTACAGCTCATACCAAAGGAATTCTCCGTCATAGTATTCGTTTACAGCTTTGATGTGCCAGCCGTCAGTCAGGTCACGTCTGACATATTCCTCAGCACCGCCGTCAATGAGGTAAGATTTTGACAATCCGACAGTTTTATAGCCACCCGGAGAGCTTATAGTTCCATATTTTTCGACAGGAGTTATTTGCGGTGGAGCAGAACCGTCAATGGATATGAACTGTTTGCTGACGTATCCGTAATAATCTATATCCTGTCTCAGACCGGCTGCATAGGCTGACCATTTAACATAACACCACTCATTATTCATTCCGAGAATATCAACAGATTCTCCCTTTGGTATTTCCAGAAGGATCTTATCTGATGTACTTGGTCCGGATCTAAGATTCAGACCGGTTTCTTTTGTGTTAATGATACCAGTCTGAACACTGCTGCCTTCAAAAAATTCCATATCAGCAGGAGCTTTATCTATATATTCATATCCGGCATAGGGAAAGACAGGTTTTGTTTCCTGAGTTGTGGGGACTGTAGATTCGTCGGTCTGAGCGGTTGTAATATCAGTTGTTGGAGCAGCCGTAGTTTCTGTTTCAGCAGTCTGGGCGGAAGTTTCTTCAGCAGAAGTTACCGGAGCAGGAGTTTCTGATCGTGAAGAATTATCTGAACTGCTTGTGTTATCGCTGTTTGTATTTCCTTTGAACAGGAATAATCCAAGAAGCACACCGATTATCAGCAGCAGCACAGTGATAACAGCGAGCATGATTGGAGCGGTCTTGCTTTTTACTGGCTGAGTATATGTGCTGTTGTTTGCTGAATATGCAGGCTGAGGGGATTGCTGAGAATAACCGCTGCTGTTCACAGGCGGAGCAGGAGAGTTTTCAA
>CAMNFW010000024.1 GCA_946537565.1 uncultured Ruminococcus sp.
CTGACCTGACAGTAATCCACCGGCACCAGGTCTGAATTTCTTCCACGGCTGTTGACGGCGGCAATAACCGCAGCCTCTTCGATAGTCTTATCCGGCGGAACTTCACCTTCTGTCAGTATTATAACATGAGAACCGGTTATAGTCTGAGTGTGCAGCCAGATATCAGTTTTTGCAGCATATTTTAAAGTAAGCCAGTCATTCTGGTGATTGTTTCTTCCCACAAGTATCGTGAAGCCGTCTGTTGACTTGTATTCCAGCGGCGGCAAAGCCTTGGGCGGTTTCTGTTTTGAACCGGAAGAACGTATATAACCCTGCTCGCTGAGTTCAAGCCTTAGCTGAGCAATGTCATTCTCGGAAGATGCACGGGTCAGCGCATCAAAAACACTGTCCAGATATTGCAGCTCTTCTTCACCCTTTTCTATCTGCTGGGAAAGCTTCTCCTCCGCAGTTACGCATTTTTTATATTCGTTATAGTAATGCTGTGCATTCTGCGCCGGAGTCTTCCTGACATCAAGAGATATCTTTATCTGCGGACATTCAGGCTCATAAAAATTTTCCAGCAATACTGAACTGTCACCTTTTTTTATACGATAAATATTTGCGGATATAAGATCGCCCCAAAGCTTGTACTGATCCTTTTGTCCGCACTCAGCAAGCTCCTCACGCTGCACAGCTGTTCGTCTTGCAGTTCTTTCAGTTAAATTTACCAGAAGCTTGAAAAGGTCATTGGCACGCTGCTTTGTGCGGGCTGCCCGGTCACGTTCATAGTAAAAATAATCCAGAAGCTCTGATGCTGAACCCAGCTCACGGGTATACATAAGCGTCCCAAACTGCTCCAGACGTACAAAGGAAAAATCCTTTAGCTGTCCGTCCTTTGTGCTTGCCGCAGAAAAGCAGCACTCTCCGCTGAGCAGATTCTCACGGGTACGCTTAATGGTGAACAGCAGTCTGTCAAGCTGATCCTGAGTTATGCTGTCACTTTCGATATGCGCTCCTCTTCCGGCAAAATATGCCCATTCTCTGGCAAGTACAGGTGATATTCCCTCAAAACAGCGAATCAGCGCCTTCGACAGCTCTGCCGGTGAAGTTTCCCTGATGCGGGCTGTTATATCCTCCGGCTGTGCGATCAGAAAATTCAGCCTGTCATCTCTTGGGGGCATGGTGTAAGTCATACCAGGCAAAACCATTCTCTCCCTTGACATTTCAGAATCCACTCGCTTTATACTGTCAGTGACCTTTCCGTTCTGGTCAATGATAATGAGATTTGAGCAGCGTCCCATGATCTCACAAGCAAGGGTTACTGTGACGATATCGCCGATCTCGTTGACGCATTCAAAGTCAAGAAAGAGTATTCTTTCCAGTCCGTCCTGACGAATATTCATAAGCTTTCCGCTGCCAAGTTTTTTTCGCAGCAGCATACAGAACATGGGCGGAGTCTGTGGATTATCAACAGCTCTTTCAGTGACATGAACTCTTGCACTTCCGGCATTTGCCGAAATAAAGAGCTTTTTGCTGCCCTGGCGTGTGCGTATGGAAATAACTATCTCCTCACGGGAGGGCTGATGTATCTTTTCGACACGGCCGCCTATAAGAGGCAGCAGTTCAGTTTTTATTGCATAAAGAAACGCTCCGTCGAGAGCCATAAAATCATTCCTTTTTATTTTAATTAAGCAGGTGTGCAAAGGCTATTACAGCCCATACAGGCACGCTGAGCAGTGCGCTTACTATATTAGCAGAAACTATCACCGCTTCTATCTTATTCTTGTCAACTTCCTTCAAATAACGTCTCAGCAGCGAAACTTCTGTTATAATAATTATCAGTTCAAGTATAAGCAGTGAAATAAAATATTCTATCTCAAAAAAATACAGAACAAAAAGTCCCAGATACAGCATTATCTGCGTTCCAAAGTTCACTGCAATAAAAGCGGTGCTGTTACCCTTCGGTTTTAAGCTGACTTTTGAACAAGCAAATACTATCCTTTCGATCAGCAAAGTCAAACCAAACGTTACCAGAAATATTACCAACGTCCGCAGTATCGTGCTGCCGTTATTCTCCTGTACAGCCTTTTTCTCTTTGTCAGTTCCCATTTTTGCCATGTCAAAAGTTATGACAGAGTTGTAGCTGTACGGCTCAACAACCGGACTGACTATTGTCTGTAAATCCTCCGTAACCACTATTATCCGGAAACTGGAAGGTACCATGTATGTAAAATCGTAGCTTTCCGCCGGCGTATTTATGGTATTATCAGCACTTATATATCCGCCGAAACGTGGCTTCAAACCGTCATATTCAAAGTTTTTCAGAACCTCTACCATTTCATAATTCAGCCCATGTTCAGCACAGTATTCCTCATCGAAACAGCAGCTGCCGCAATTGGTGTCACAAAGAAGATCAACGTAATACTCCCCTTCCGGCGGATTCTCAATATGCAGCTCAATACTCGGCTTTGGTCCCATGTCAGCATACACAGGCACTGCTTCAAAATATATTAATACCACTGACAAAACAACTGCAAATAACACAGACAACACTGGTGAAGCAATAATTGAGATTATTTTCTTCATATTTTTTGTCCTTTCCTGCGGTAAGTCAGAATCTCAAAATCAGCTTCTACAGAAATATTTTCAAGTTTCGATAGCCTTTCTTGTTCTTCACGCCCTGACTTATAATAATATGGTGTCATCGAAAACAGACTTTGGATATCCTGCTGATTGTCAATGTTCATGATATAACGAACTCTCTGACTGTCAAGAAAATCAAATCCTTCCAGCTGATAATCCTTGACTTTATTTTTGTACGGCTGGTTGTATATAGCCTTTTTAAGTTCCCAAAGATGATCCTCCGACGGAATCGCCATTACCATTATGCCATCATCTTGCAAAACCCTGCTGTATTCCTCTCCGCAGTAAGGTGCAAACATTGTCAGCAATATATCACAGGATTTAGCTGTAGCTGGTATATGAAACACGCTTGCCGCCGCAAAGATTATGTCAGTCTTTCTTTTGGCTGCAAACTCAACAGCCGTCTTAGAAATATCAATTCCATATATTTCAGCCGCAATATTTGACTGGTCAATTTTTGCTTTAACAGCTGCGGTATAGTATCCTTCTCCGCAGCCGGCATCAAGAATAACGCTGCTGCCTTGAGTATATTTTTTTACTGTTTCTGCTACAGCTTCGCACAACGGCTCATAATACCCTTTCTCCAGAAAATCCCTGCGAGCTTTAACCATAAGCTTGTTGTCACCATGCACACCGCCGCCAGTTTGCTTTGAAAGCAGAAGATTTACATATCCGCTTCTGGCAATGTCGAAGCAGTGATGATTGCCACAAACATAGCTTTTCCCGGATATTTCAAGATTTTCGCCGCATACCGGGCAAATGAATATTCCCATGCTCCACCTCAGATGTAACGGCAGGGATCCTGCGATTTTTCAGCGATCTCAATATCCAGCTGAGGATATTTTTCTTCCAGCGCCCTTCTGAGTTCCCACAGCACAATATTCTCCGTGTGAAAATGTCCGCAGTCAAAAATGGCTATATTTCGGTTATTTCCGTCAATCCAAACATCATGCTTGACGTCGCCGGTGATCAAGGCATCGCAGCCTTTTTCTGCTGCAAGGCCGAGCATTGATCCGCCCGAACCGGAGCAAAATGCAATTCTTTTTACAAAGTGTCTGGCATGGGCAGTGATCCTCACATACTCACATCCAAAAATTTCCTTCAAATCAGCAGCAAATTCTTCCTTTCTGACTCTTTCAGGCAGCTCAACTATCCAGCCAAGATTTTCACCGCCGCCAAGTTCCTCAAAAGGCTCCGGATCATTCTCAATTTTAAATCTTTCTTTCAATTTTTTCAATATCACGCCATTGGTTCCGCCTGCGGCAATGTCAAGGTTCGTATGGGCGCAAATTGCCGAAATATCGGCTTTTATCAGGTTATAGACCGGACTGTTAAAAGCAATTCTTTTCAGCGGATCAAAAATCACCGGGTGGTGAGAAATTATCAGATCAGCAAGTTTTTCCTCCGCCTCGCATATCACACGATTTGTAATATCCAAAGTCAGAACCACCGTGTCGCACCACTCAGAATTGTTTTCCACCAGCAGTCCGGAATTGTCCCACTTCTCCTGAGCAGCGAATGGATAAAGCTGGTCAAGATAGTTATAAATCTCACTGATCTGAACTGCTTCCACACCGTTCTTTATCTTGTAGCTCAATGCAGAACAGTGTACAACCTCGTCAAATCGTCCGGCAGATTCAAGTCCCTGAGCCTTTTTTTCGAGCCGTTCAGCCTCATGTTCACGGTACTTCACTGTCATCGGATCGCTTTCATCAAAGAATCCATAAAGCGCATCAAACTCTGTTAAACTGCGATAATCCGGCGAATACTCTGCACACATCACAACATACAGCTTACCGTTATCTTCTACAACTCTTTCCTCGACAATATATTTTTTTAATTCATATAATTTTTTCCTTAAATACTCCGGCTTAGTCATTGGCTGGAGTATCCAACGCACAACAGTCTCGTCATATCTGTTAAGAGACACATCAGCAATAATATCCGAAATTGTCTCGCCGCCCATTCCAGCGATGATGATATCAGTCACTCCGTCAAGACATATCCCACTTAATCCGTCAGACAGCACCAGTTCCACCTTGTCTGATATATTATATTTTTCCACTGTTTTTTTTGCGGAATCCAGCGGTCCTTCCTTAATATCTGAAGCGATCACACGGCTGCATTTTCCGCTGTTTATAAGTTCAGCAGCAAGATAAGCGTGATCAGTTCCCACATCGCACACGATGCCTTTTCCGCTGACAAAATCAGCGCAGGCTTTTAATCTATTATCAAGCATAGTTTCCTCCGTTTGAATCATTAGCGAGAGAATATCCCCATAAAAAAATCCAAGCCACAGCGAAAGTGCTGTGGCTGTAGATCGCTTTTGTACAAAATTAGTCCTGATTGAGTTTAGAATAGCATTCGCTGCAATAAACAGGTCTGCCATCCTTTGGCTCGAAAGGCACTCTTGCCTCGCCGCCGCAGGTTGCACAAACACCTGTGTACATAACTCTTTCCGGTTTGCCAGCATTCTTTCTTGCATAGCGGCAGGCTTTGCAGCTCTTAGGCTCATTCTTGAAGCCTTTTTCAGCGTAATACTCCTGTTCACCAGCAGTGAAAACGAATTCATTGCCGCATTCCTTGCAGACTAACGTCTTGTCTTCGTACATTTTAAATACCTCGCTTAAAATTTTTGGACCTTGGCTGGACTTGCACCAGCATCTTTGTGAATGATGAAACCACCCTGAGCCACGGCTGTTCCGCAGCAAAAAATAATACATCATAACAATGCTCTCAGATTGAGCTACCTGGTCATGTTAATTATTTTCATCAATATATTTTCTGATTTTTTTCCTTGCACGCTGCATAGCATTATCCACCGATTTTTCAGTGATATTCAGCTGTTTTGCAGCTTCTCTGTAGCTTGCTCCCCGCACGCACAGATTAAAAACCTGACGTTCTGTATCAGACAACGAGGTATAGATCGTCTTCCACAGACCAGAGAAAAACTCTTTATTCAGATATATTTTTTCCGGATCATTTGTCTCGTCGGGAAGTTCATCTTCATTATCAGGCAAATCAGTTTCTGCCGAACCACGTTTTGTTCTTGCTAAATATGACTTCATCTGATTAGAAATGCAAACTTCGGCAAAAGTTGAGAATTTTACACCCTTGTCAGGATCAAATCCGGAAGCCGCTTTAAGCAATCCCATAAGTCCTTCCTGATTCAGATCATCAACATCCACGGAAGGCGAACTAAAAGTCCTGGACTTAATGAGTATAGTTTTTGAATATCTCAACACCAGAGCATTGGCAGCAAGCTTATCCTTACCAGCAAGACCAGCAAGCTCCTCGTCTGTTTTAGTGAGATAGTCTTTTAAGTATTTTTCTGGCAAATCACTCACCCGGCACAAGTCAGAACAGCAAGCTGTACACTGCGCCAATTCCGGGAATAAGCAGGAACTGGCGCATGATATACAGTTAGGTCATATTAGTTTTCGTTATTCTTAGCAGCTTCTTCTTCAGCAGCCTTGAGCAGCTCTGCCATATCAAAATTGAAATTAGACTTCTTCTGAGGCTTAGGCTCAGCAGCAATTGGTGGCGGCGGAGGTGTAGGCTTTTTAGGCTGAGGAATTGAAGGCGAACCGTTATTGAAGCCGGAATTGAACTTAGAGAACGGATCATCTTCATTCTTTACAGGGTTGATCTGCGGCTGAACCTTTGGAGCCACGCCCTCAACAGGAGTATCATCACCCAGTGATGAACGAGCATCACCCAGAACTACCTGAGCCTCACCGAGTCTCTCAGCAGCCTTATTAGTGAGATCTGTAAGTGAATTTGAAAGATCAACGAACTTAGCGCTTACGCCGCTGATCTCGCCGAGCAGCAAGTCACGGAGTGAAGAAGACATTTCCTTGATTTTATTAGCCTGAGCATTGGCATCGTTAACGATTTTTTCAGCCTCAGCATCAGCATCTTCCTTAGTTTTAGCAGCCTGAGCGTCAGCCTCCTTGGTAACTTTTTCAGCCTGTTCATCGGCTTCCCTGGTAACCTTTTCAGCCTGTTCATTGGCTTCCTTAGTAACCTTTTCAGCCTGTTCGTTAGCCTCCTTGGTGACCTTTTCAGCCAGTTCATTAGCTTCTTTAGTGACCTTTTCAGCCTGTTCAGCAGCTTCCCTGGTAAGCTTTTCAGCCTCTTCCTTAGCCTGAGCAGCATACTGATTAGCGGTTTCCTGAGCCTGAGCGAAGAGAGCGCCCATCATTGCAGCAGGATTTGCAGCTGACTCCTTAAGCGAAGCGACCTGATTATTGAGCTTAGCGATCTCCTCATCCTTCTTAGCCAGTGCTTCCTTATTTCCTTCTGAAAGCTTAGAAATTTCATCATCCTTATCAGCAGCTTCCTTGGTCTTAGCAGTGATCTTATCATTGAGATCAGCGATTTCGCCCAGTTTAGCCTGGAGCTGAGAATTAAGCTTAGCAATATCCTCCTTAGCCTTAGCAAGCTCAGCGCTGGAAGCAACGTTATTTGCGGCAGGAGCAGCCGGAGCAGCAGCCCTCTGCTGAGCAGCAGCGGCAGCTTTTTCAGCATCAAGAGCCTTCTGTTCAGCAGCCTTAAGCTTGCCTCTGAGGCTGTCGATCTCCTTCTTAGCAGCTTCAAGAGCAGCAGTTACCTGAGCATTAGCAGCAGCGCCGCCATTCTGGGCAGCAGGAGCAGACTGAGCTGATTTGAGCTGAGCTCTGAGGTTATCTATTTCTTTTCTTGCGGCATTGAGTGCCTCCTGAGTCTGTGCATTGACCTGACCGGCATTAGGCTGAGCAGCAACAGCACCGCCGCCAGCTTTCATTCTTTCGATCTGAGCCTTCAGCTCATCGTTTTCCTTTTTAGCAGCTCTGAGAGCATTATTGGAAGCGTTGAGCTTTTCCTGCAAATTGTCGACCTGATTTCTGAACTTGATAAGCTCCTGAGGGTCAGCAGGACCGGTTTCACGAGCTTTTTTCAGATCATCTTCAAGGTTCTGGATCTTAGAATTAAGCTCATCTAAGTACTGAAGGACATCTTCTTTTACGAAGCCCTTCTGCATACCTTTAGTTTCTCGTAATACACTTGGTTCCGCCATGATAGCACTCCATTCCCCGCAAATATTAAATGCGGTATAAAATTAAGGGAAAATTACGCCTTGAAATAATTATACCACATCTGGTAATCTAATTCAACCATTAAAATGTAGAAATTTTTAGTTGATTTTAGTGCATTTTACTACATTCGCCCTCTTATCATATATGTTTACTATGCTGTTGTTTAAAAAATCACAGCTCCGCATCTTGCAGAGCTGTGATCATCATACATATAATTAGTTGTTGCCGAGCATCTTGAAGATATCATCAAGATCATAATCCTGACTGGACTGCTGCTGAGCCTGCTGAGGCTTGGCAGGAGCGTTGTTTCCAAGACCAAAACCATCTTCAATGAGAGGATTGTCGATCTGGATAACCTCCTCTTCGCCAGGAGCCGGTTCCTCATTTTCAGCAACAGTATCATCAGTGTCAAAGCCAGCAGCGATAACTGTAATAGTCATCTCGTCCTGCATATCCTCCTTGAAAGCAGTACCGAAGATGAACTCAACACCATCGGCAGCTGTATCTGTGATCATCTTTGTAGCTGTATCCACATCTGTAGAGAGGATATCCTCAGACATAGCAATATTGATAAGCAGACGCTTTGCTCCGGAAATAGAAGTTTCAAGCAGCGGACTGGAGATAACAGCATTTGCAGCTTCCTTTGCCTTGTCCTTGCCTGAACCGTGACCGATAGCCATATGAGCATAGCCTGCGCCTCTCATAATTGTTGAAACATCGGCAAAATCCAGATTTATGTATCCTTCCTCAACGATGAGGTCTGAGATACTTCTTACACCTGTCTTAAGAACGTCATCTGAAAGTGAGAAGGACTGCTTCATTGTAAGGGGCTGCTTGTCATAGCCGTCAAGCAGTCTCTCATTAGGGATAACGATAAGTGAATCTACATACTTTCTAAGCTCTGCGATACCTCTTTCAGCCTGAGCCATTTTCTGCTCTCTCTCGAAGAGAAACGGCTTTGTTACAACAGCAACAGTAAGGATATCCATTTCCTTAGCGATTTTAGCAACAACAGGAGCAGCACCTGTACCTGTTCCGCCGCCCATACCAGCAGTTATGAAGATCATATCAGCACCTTTAAGATGCGCTTCGATCTCATCTCTGTTTTCTTCAGCTGAACGCTGACCGATCTCAGGCTTATTTCCAGCGCCTCTGCCCTTTGTGAGCTTAGCGCCAATAGGTATTCTTGTAGTAGCCTTGGACTTATTAAGAGCCTTAGCATCGGTATTGATTGCGATATATTCTATATTTCCGACACCGGAATCGACCATACAGTTAACAGCGTTTCCGCCGCCGCCGCCGACACCGATGACCTTTATGTTAACATCGGGTTCCATGGTTTCCTCGTAATTAAAATCAGACATTTAGAAACTCCTCCTACTTTGATTTATCCTGTGTGATCCTCGAAAAAAAAGAAGAAATAAAAATAAAGCTATAAATACAATTATTATTATATCAAATATTTCTGTTTTTTTCAAGTCTCAAAAAAATATTTTTGAAAATCTGCAATTCAGACAATTCCGGAAATATTATTCAACAGTTATTGTGCAGTTTCACCACTGAGAATCATCGTATCCACCGTTATTCCAGTCTCCGCTGTCCCAGCTGCCATTGTCATTCCAACCGCCGCTGTTATCGTCCCAGTTTGCGCCGCCATTGTCCCAGGAGTTTCCAAAGTCCCAGTTTTCGCTGCCATTGTCCCAGGAGCTTCCGGAGTCCCAGTTTCCGCTGCCATCGTCCCAGGAGCTTCCGGAGTCCAAGCTTTCACCGTTATCCTCTGTATTTCCGCTGTCCCAGGTATTGCCTCCGTCCCAGGTATTTCCATTGTCATCGCCGCTCCAGCCGCTGTTTTGATCTGTTGCTGCCTCTGTAGTATTCTGAACAGCAGTAGTAGTTGTCTCATTTTCAGTGTTAAGGGCACTTTCAGCGCTGTCGATCGGCTTTGTAGTTGTACCTGCCGAAGTAGTTAAAGCAGGGGTTGTTTCGGCGGGCTCACCGTTTGTACGGAAGCTGCACTGGTTTGAACCGATCATGGTAAGATAACCTTTCTTGCCCTTTACCACATCGTCTTCCATTACACTTTTTGCCAGATCCAGCTTATACTCAACATCATTGTTGTTGCCCATTTTGAATATCATACCGTTTCTGTAGGTAACGACAATATTATATATATCAGTCAGATCAATCGAAGCAATATCGGCACCGCTGTCCTTCTGGAAACGGTTCACAAGCTGCTCGAAGGCTGCCATACTGTCTTTGCTTTCAGTTTCAAGCATACTTCCCGGACTCATTTCCTTTGGCACAAAGCCATAGATTATCGGCAGATCATCAGTGTAGAAATCATTGTCCGAGAGGATCTTTCCCTTTCCGCTGACAAGAAGCACTCCGCCTTCATATTGTACATTGAATGCCGGTATACAGCGTGAAACATTAATTCTCAGGGTCGAAGGGAAATCCCTGTCAATATTCACTGTCTCAACATACAGCAGCTTGTCCATTATTGCCTTCTTAGCCTTTTCTGTGTCAAGTCTCAGAAGATTATCCCCTGCCCGTATTCCGGAAGCTTCCACTATCTCCATATATGTGTACTTCTCAGACTCACCGGAAATAACGATCTCGTCAATATTGAACAAAAAAGTCATACACAGCGTCACACCGAAAGTCAGCACCAGCAGAACAACAACAAAGGTATATATGCTCATCAGACGTTTTCGTCTTCGCATTCGCTTGCCGCTGTTCTGCCGCTCTATATTGGTTTTTTCTACATCGTTCATATTTTATGATCCTCCGAACAGCTGCTTATTATACCCTTTGGATATTTCCGCCCAGGGTTCTTACAGCCTCTTCAAATTTCTCATATCCTCGGTCGATATGAGAAATATTGCTTATCACCGAAACTCCCTCCGCTGAAAGTGCAGCCGCTGCCATTGCAGCACCGCCTCTCAGGTCAGTTGCCTCTGCCTCAGCTCCGTGAAGGGTTTTAACTCCCCTCACCACAGCTACTTTTCCGAGTATTTCAATGTCTGCCCCCATTTTCACCAGAGCCGCCGTATGTCTGTAGCGGCAATCGAAGATATTTTCCTCGAAAACACTGGTTCCGTCAGCAGTAACAAGTGCTGCCATGAGTACAGCCTGTGCATCAGTCGGAAAACCGGGATGAGGCATGGTCCTTATCCTGTCACGGACTGCCTTCAGCCGTCTTCCGCTTCTGAGATATATAGTATCCGGTGCAGCATAAATACCGCAGCCGGTCTGCTCAAGAACCGATAAAAACGGCTCCATTTCAGCAGTACAAGTATTCTTAAGTATGATCTCTCCACCGGCAGCAGCGGTCATGGAGAGATATGTTGCTCCGGCGATCCTGTCAGGCATGACTGTATACTCGCAGCCATGAAGCTTTTCCCTGCCCTGTATAATGATGCTTCCGCAGCCATCGCCATGTATCTCAGCTCCGCAGCTGCGAAGAAATCCGCACAGATCGCAGATCTCAGGTTCACGGGCAGCATTGTTTATGATCGTTTCGCCCTCCGCTGTTACTGCACAGAGAATAATATTCTCCGTGGCTCCCACAGACGGAAACGGCAGAGTGATCCTTGTGCCCTTAGCTCTTCCGCCTCTTAGACGGCAATTTATCCTTCCGCCCTCATCACTCACCTCTGCCCCAAGCTTCTTAAGAGCATTGATGTGCATATCTATAGGACGGGGACCCAGCTCACAGCCTCCAGGTATGCTGACTGTACATTCTCCAAGCCTTCCCAGCATTGCACCCATGAACATTATGGAAGAACGCATCTCTCTCATAAGAGATTCAGGTATCTCTGTGCCGGATATGCCCTCCGAATTGATCACAACTGTATCTGAAACGCTGCATTTGCAGCCAAGCACATTAAGTATCCTTGACGCTGAATATACATCAGTGAGCTTCGGACAGTTCTTAAGAACACTCTCACCCTGAGCCAGCATTGCAGCTGCCATTATTGGAAGAGAACTGTTTTTGCTGCCCTGGAGCTTAAGCTCACCGCTGAGACGTTTGCCGCCTTCTATGATAAATTTCTGCATTTTGCCACCTCACAGCTTTTTGTGTATACTATGCTGTTAAGGTGAAAAGAGTTACTGTTAAAAACTTAATAAGAAAAAATCTGCAATTGCCATAGCTGCGGATGAGCCGGTAAATACTATTTACTTTTGATTTGCCTTTGCAATCAGCTTATCGATCACAGCGAGTATTCTCTCGTTGGTATCGCTCAGGTGAAGATCAGCTGCGCTCTTTGACATAACAGCTACCTTATCCGGCGATTTATAAAGCATTTCAATCTCATTGATTATCTTCTGATTTGTAACGTCCTTCTGTTCAATAACTACAGCTGCTCCGGCATTTCCAAGAACCATAGCATTATGATACTGATGATTTCCTGCAACTATAGGTGAAGGGATAAGTATTGAAGCCTTGCCTGCCGCTTCCAGCTCAGCAAGGGTCGAAGCTCCGCTGCGGCATATAACAAGATCTGCTGCCGCAAGACATACGTTCATATCATTTATGTATTCAGTTATTCTCAATCTGTCACTTTTCAGCGGTATTCCGGCTGCTTTCATTGCCTGTGGGAATGTATCCTTTCCCATTCCGCCATAGCCGTGGATATGATTTATATTGAGCTTTTTCTTTGTGTGCCACTTTATAGCTTCCGTCATTGTATCGTTGATGCAGCCTGCTCCAAGACTTCCTCCAAAGGAAAGAATAGTGAAGTCATCATTGAAGCCAAGTTTTTTTCTCGCCTCCGTCTTGCTCATGGTAAGGCTGATATTGCTTCTTACCGGCAGACCTGTAACACTGTACTCAAACTTGCTCTTATCCATAAAATCAAGAGCTTCCTTAACGGTAAGCATTACATAGTCAACTTCCTTTGAAAGCAGCTTGTTTGTCACACCAGGATAAGCATTCTGCTCATGAATAGCTGTAGGAATGCCCATTCTTGCAGCCTTTCTGATGACAGGACCAGCTGCATATCCGCCGGTTCCAATAGCAATATCAGGCTTAAAATCGTTTATGATCTCCTTTGCCCGTTTTCCGGAGGCTGCAAGGTAAGCAACCGCCTTGAAGTTCCTGCCGATATTTTCAAGAGATATCTTTCTCTGAAAACCAGCGACCTTTATCGTCTCCAGCTTATATCCAGCCTGTGGAACAAGCTTTGCTTCCATGCCTTTGGGTGTTCCTGCGAAGAGAAACTCAGCATCGGGATATTTTGATTTGATTATATCTGCAATGGCAAGACCGGGGTTTATATGTCCGCCGGTTCCGCCGCAGGCAATTAGAACTCTCATATAAAATCTCCTTAATAGTTATGACGATCAACTCTTGCGTCCAGATCAGACACATTTTTTCCGGCATAGTAAAATGCCGCAAAGGGTGCAATGAAAAGTGATAGCCCCACAACAAACCAGAATATGATATTTATAATATCATTATTCCTCTTTATCATGAAATCACCGGGAGAATCCGGGTCAAGGCATATAGTCAGCTTATCCCCTTCATTTATTCTTTTATGCGTATAACGTCTTTCAGAATACATTCTTCCGCCATAGGAATAAACAATATCGAAGCTGTAAGTAGTATTGCTGCCGTCCCCGTCTACCTCGGTCTTTTTTTCCACATTTCTGCATTCAGCACTGACCTCTGCGGTACAGTTCTTGTTCAGATATTTATATCTGGAGGCTTTTTGAACACTGTTCCTTATAGAGAAGGCTGAGAGACAGAACGGTATTATTATCAGAAAGACCAGCCACAGCAGCACACCCTTGACACCGCCGTTAAGATAGGGCTGTTTCATTCCAGTCCATATATAAAAAAGCATTTTCTTAAAAAACATAATTTTTCACTTCCCGAAACATATCAGGCATCCAGCAGAAGCGCCTCATCATCATCCGGGTCGTCTTCCGGCGGCGGAATCGGGGCTGGCTTTTCGTCCTCCTCAGGATAATACTTATTCTGAGATATATTCAGCATAATCCCCATTTCCACCAGCTGCATGATAAGCGCCGTTCCGCCGTAGCTGAAAAATGGCAGGCTGATACCTGTATTAGGGATAAGGTTGCTTACAACTGCCAGGTTCAGTACAGTTTGTATACCGATCTGGGTTGTGATTCCAACGGCAATGAGCATACCGAATCTGTCCTTGCATCTTACTGCTATTGAATATCCTTCTATTACAAGCAGGAAGAATACTATGATTATTGCCAGCGCACCCAGAAATCCGATTTCTTCACATACTATAGGGAATACAAAGTCATTCTTTGTTTCAGGAAGATAGAGATATTTCTGTCGGGAGTTTCCAAGTCCAAGGCCGAAAAGTCCTCCTGAACCTATTGCGATAAGCGAGTTTGCTGTCTGCCAGGTGTCATTCAGTACATCGGCAAAAGGATCACGCCAGGATTTGATTCTTACCTGAACGTAACTTCCCGGAATATTCGCCTGCCACGAGATATATGCCACGGCAAGACCAAGCGCTCCTGCTCCCAGAGCTGCAAACTGCTTACGGTTTGCTCCTCCGCAGAGTATCATGGCTACACCTATCGAACCCAGCAGCATGATTCCGGAGATATGTCTCTCAAGTGCAATGAGAAGCACATACACTCCTAAAAGCAGCGCATACTTTATGATACCTACGCTGAATTTATTCATATTTTTTCCGTCACGTTCCATGCAGTAAGCAAAAAATATTATCATCGCCAGCTTCGCCACCTCAGAAGGCTGAAAGTCTACGCCTCCTAAGGTGATCCAACGTTTAGCGCCCATATTACCGCCCTCATCGTTTCCTATTATGAGAACGACTATCAGCAGAACAGCTACCGCTACATATAAAGTTCCGGCAATATTAACTTTTTTCAGCAGCGGTAAATTGAGCTTCTTGAAGTTGTGATAATCCAGCTTCATAAAGAAAAACATTGCTGCCAATCCGACCAGCGCATTTTTTACCTGCTTTTTAAAATAAAACAATCCGTCGCCGTGTTCGCTGTATGCCCACGCATAACTGGCTGATGCCATCATAACTATTCCCACTACCAGCAGTATCATTACATAAGCTAAGAACGACACGCTCATATCACTTTTTCTGCTATCACCGATGAAAGCCTGCCAGAAACCTGTTTTTTTCTTTGCCGGCTCTGAGCGGCGGTTTGTTCGTCTTTTTGCAGAAGTTGCCATTAGTTCACCCTTTCGTATAGGTCAGACAGCTCATATCCTTAACCTTTCGCAAAGCTTTGGCTTATCTGAAATTATGAGCTGAAATTTTTTATGAAGTCAACAAGGTAATTATTCCCAAGATACCGAAAAAAATGCCTGTAAGTGAAAATGTTATTACTATTTTGTACTCGCTGAATCCGCTCATCTCAAAGTGATGGTGGATAGGTGTCATTTTGAAGATACGTCTGCCCTCGCCGTATTTTTTCTTGGTGTA
>CAMNFW010000025.1 GCA_946537565.1 uncultured Ruminococcus sp.
CGTGAATATTATACCCTCTGAGGATATGGGCGGTATTCTGACCGGTACCCTTAATCTCAATAACTATAAAGTTCGCAGAGATCTTAAGCTGGGATATGAAGACACACTCTCTCTTATTCCCAGCATTAAGCTGCTCTGACACATCCTGCGGCCTATGCAATTGAATAAAAAAATCAAGCCTGGAAGAACTATCTTTCAGGCTTTTTTTGTGCAATATTGTATTTTTTATCTTATTTCTTCACGCTCAGCCCTTGGCATCATACCAGCTTTTTCCAGTGTGAACATCTGCTGCCAGCGGCACCTTCATTTCGTATACACCCTGCATTTCTTCCTTTAAAAGCTCTGCACAGCGGTCTGCACATTCCTCAGCTGCTTCAATTATCAGCTCATCATGAACCTGAAGTATCAGCCTTGCATCAAGCGCTTCTTCCCTGAGCCGCCGGTAAACATTTATCATGGCTATTTTTATTAGATCTGCCGCAGTTCCCTGTACAGGAGTATTCATAGCAATTCTCTTTCCGGCAGCCTGGAGCATTTTGTTAGACGATGACAATTCCGGTATCCTTCTTATTCTGCCGAACATTGTGGATACAGCACCGGTCTTTATGGCTTTGTCTACGGTCCGCTCCATAAACTCATTCACTTTTGAATATTTTGCAAGATAATCAGCTATATATTTTTTTGCCTTAGGAACCGATGTGCCGATATCCTTTGCCAGTGAAAATGCTCCGATACCATAGATTATTCCAAAGTTTACTGCCTTTGCTGCACTTCTCATCTCCGGTGTCACCATTATCGACGGCATATCAAAAACCTGCGCTGCTGTTGAAGTATGGATATCCTCGCCGGAATTGAATGCTTCGATCATGTTTTCATCGCCGCAGAGATGAGCCATTACTCTCAGCTCGATCTGGCTGTAGTCTGCATCTACAAGCACTCTTCCCTCTGGTGCTATGAAGAATTTTCTCATTTCTGCTCCCAGTTCTGTCCGCACAGGAATGTTTTGCAGATTGGGTTCAGTTGAAGATATACGTCCTGTTCTTGTCTCGGTCTGACGGAAGCTGGTATGGATCCGTCCGTCTTCAGCGATCTTGTCCAGCAAACCAACTACATAAGTGGAATTCAGCTTTGTATACTGTCTGTACTTAAGCACATTGTCCACGATAGGCGCCTGATCTCTCAGCTCCTCCAGCACCTCTGCATTGGTGGAATAACCGCTTTTTGTCTTTTTTTTAGCCGGCAGTCCCAGTTCATCAAACAGCACCGCTGCCAGCTGTTTCGGCGAGGAGATATTGAACTTATGTCCTGCTTCATCGTATATGATCTGCTGAGTTTCCTCTATCATTTCTGAAAGATATGTGCCGAATTTCCTGACACCGTCCTCAGTTATCATTATACCGGTATGCTCCATTGAAGCAAGCACCTCTGTCAGCGGCATTTCTATATTCATCAGCAGATCTGTCATGCCAAGATCATTGATCTCCCGGCGCATATTTTCAACTGCTGCTTTTAGTGATATCAGATCAGCATACTCACCGTTTTCGCTGTAATAATGGGCTCCGTATTCAGCACAGAGCTTTTCGACCGAATAATCTGTTGCCGATGTATTGAGAAGATATCCGCATATCTCTGCATCGCCTTCCAGACCCTTAAGCTCCGTTCCATGCTCAAAGCAATAGTGAAAATGCGGCTTTGTGCCAGTGGATATCTTCCTGCATTCACTGGAAAAGAACCTGCATATTATATCATCATCTTCGGTGATATAAATATTATTTCCATTGCGGACACTCAGTCTTCCGTCACTGAATAAATAACTGACATCTTTCAGCTCTGATATTATATTCTCTGTAAGCTCTTCTATCTCCGGCTCTACAGATTCAAACTCCGGCTTTTTTTCAGCAGCTGCTGTCTCGCCCTGTGAAGCGCTGATGCCCAGCTTGTCCATGAGCTTGTACATTTCCAGTTCAGTCAGCAGACGGCTGATGCCTGCAATGTCCTGCTCCTTTAATTTATATGAATCAAGATCATTTTCAATTGGTGCATCTCTTACGATAGTTGCCAGCCATTTGCTTTCCTTTGCAGATTCTTCGCCCTTTTCCAGCTTCGCCTTTACACCCTTTGTAAGCTCGGAGCTGCCATAATTCTCATAGAGATTCTCAATAGTTCCATACTGCTTTATAAGTGTGGATGCAGTCTTTTCACCAATGCCTGCAACTCCGGGGATATTGTCTGAGCTGTCACCCATAAGCGCCTTCAGATCAATGAGCTTTATCGGTTCAAATCCATAGTCCTCCATGAATTTTTCAGGAGTATAATGTACAGTCTCCTTGTTTGTGGCAAGAAGCACTGTAACATTGCTGTCGATGAGCTGGAGACTGTCTCTGTCTCCCGTCAGCACATAGCATTCATTGCTGCTGTCAGTGCAAAGCTTTGAAAGTGTTCCGAGAATATCATCTGCTTCAAAGCCTTCACACTCAACTACCGTTATTCCCATAAGTGTAAGCAGCTCCTTGATAAGCGGAAGCTGCTGTGCAAGCTCCGGCGGCATTCCCTTTCGGTTAGCCTTGTAATAATCTGCTGCCTTGTGACGGAATGTGGGCGAGCGCAGATCAAAGGCTACTGCCACTGAATCAGGCTTTACGTCTTCAAAATTTTTCAGATAGATATTCATGAAGCCGAATATCGCATTGGTGAAAACTCCCTTTTTATTGGAAAGCAGCTTTATTCCATAAAAAGCACGGTTCAGGATACTGTTTCCGTCTATTGCAAGAAATTTCATAGGCTTCTCCTTATCTCAGCATATCTTCAATCGAACAGGTGGAATAAGCATTAAGGCTCTCATCTGCTCTGATGCCGGCTGCATAATTAAAGCTTCCCTGACAGGCTATCATCGCTCCATTATCACCGCAAAGGCTCTTGTCCGGCATATAAAACTCATAGTCTCTCTTTTTGCAGGCTGCGGACAATGCCGCACGAACTCCTGAATTTGCAGAAACTCCTCCTGCAAGTGCTATTTTTTTATAACCCAGTGCCTGTGCAGCAGCCATTGTGTGATCCGTAAGAATACCGGCTATGGTGTATTGCAGAGAAGCTGAAAGATCATTTCTGTTAACAGCTTCACCCTTCTGGTCAGCTCTGTGCAGAAGGTTTATAACATTGGTCTTAAGTCCGGAAAAACTGAAATCATACTCCGAACCTGCTACAGTCGGGTGCGGCAGCCTGAATGAATCATGATCGCCCAGCTGTGCCGCCTGGTCTATATGCACACCGCCAGGATACGGAAATCCCATTGCCCTGGCACATTTATCAAAGCATTCTCCTGCTGCATCGTCATGGGTCCTTCCGACTACCCGGAATTCAGTATAGCTCAGAACTTCAACTATAAGGCTGTGTCCGCCGCTTGCCACAAGACATAGATAAGGCGGCTCCAGCTCCTTGTGTGTAAGATAATTCGATGCAATATGTCCGGCTATGTGATGCACCGGAACCAGCGGCAATCCCTTTGCCATTGCAAGTCCCTTTGCAAAATTCACTCCCACCAGCAGCGCTCCGATCAGTCCCGGCGCATAGGTGACTGCCACAGCATCAATATCGTCAAGAGTTACTCCTGCTTCTTTCAGCGCATTATCAGTCACTGAAAGAATATTTTCACAGTGACGGCGGCTGGCTATTTCCGGCACAACTCCGCCGTATTTTTTATGCTCCTCTATCTGTGTCGAAATAACAGATGACCTTATGCTGCGGAAATCCTCCACAACACTGGCTGCTGTCTCGTCACAGGAGCTTTCTATACCAAGTATAAGCATATATTTTTCACCTTTTCATAATTATATTAAAGCCATTGGATAAAGGCTGTTTTTTTATTTTATGTCTCCGCAATTATTTTTTTCAGCTTTCATCACGACCGCTGATTCCTCAGGCTGCGAATAAAAGCGCTTCCGCAGTCCAACCTGTTTGAAGCCGCATTTTTTGTATAATTCTATCGCCGGGATATTGGATTCTCTCACCTCAAGAAATACTTCCGCTGAATCCTCCGGCAGCAGACTGAAAAACTCCTGCATCAGCCGGTAAGCTATACCCTGCCGCCTGTATTCCGGACTTACCGCAGCTGTGGTGATATCACCTTCGCCGGCAGCAGTGTATCCTGCAAGAAGTCCGGCTAATCTCTCTCCATTAAAACAGGCAAGGACTATGCCGTTTTCCTTAGCTGCTTCACTTCTGAAGCTTTCCGCTGACCAGCCCTCTGCCCCGATACAAATTTTGTCCAGTTCAGAAAGCTGCTGGAAAATATCATCTTCCTCTCCGCCGGATATCCGCCGGATAGTGTAATTCTCCGCTTCGTTCAAAATCTCATTCCCCATTCTTTTTCCAATTCCGATATATCCATTATATCACATATCACTGCAAATATCAAGAAAAATAAAAACTCCCCCGAAACGGAAAAACGTGCTGACACTAAGTGCCAACACGCTGTTCCGGAAAGGAGTCAATATGAATAATTTTTAATATAACTACCATTTACGTCTGTCCTGAACAAGGTGACCTTGTACAGCTAATGACAGGCATATCAATCAGTAATGGGAATTCACGCTTAACGTATGCTCGTAGGTTTCCGGAAAATTGAAGTATACTTATCTGACCTTTTAAGTACCTTTTTAACCTTCCGCCGTATGTCTATTTCAACAAAGCTCAGCTTTGTTAAGTGGGATAGCTGCGTCCGCAGCCTCAGCGAATATTTTCCAAGCCCAAGCGACTATATCCGCTGCATTTATTTCAACAGGCTTTCCCTGCTGCACTGATTTCAGGCTGCCCTATAGCAGCGCTCTCCGGTCTGCTGCCGAAGATAAATCGTGGATATGCGAAAACCAATCTCATAAGTGTCATTGTTCTGCCGACAAGGAATTGTCCTTCCGCTGTGGTACATTATGCTGTAAGACGAAACTGATTTTCATAATATTATCTTTTACGGAAATTGACAAAGATGTAAATGTGTGATATAATGTACTTATATCTTATCGTCCTTGTCTCTGTCTCTTTCCATGATCTTATTATACACCATGTTTTTTCAGGGCAGAGTGAGGGGGGGATTTTTTTCAGCTGAGAACCTTTTTAGTATCTGCGGTGTGCAGTTTTTCAATCAGGATATTGATGATCCCAAGCCCAAAAATGTCAAAAGACAGCAGCGCTAAAATACTAAACATGGTCTGTAACAAGCTGATTTTCATTTCAAAAGAATGGAGCGATGTTTATGTCAAAAAAACCATACTATATTACTACGCCTATCTATTATCCCTCCGGCGATCCCCATATCGGTCACTGCTATACAACTGTAGCCTGTGACTCTATCGCCCGTTACAGAAGAATGCAGGGCTATGATGTCATGTTCCTTACAGGTACTGATGAACATGGCTTGAAGATCGAACAGAAAGCTGCGGCTGCGGGTATTACTCCTAAAGAGTATGTTGACGGCATTGTCGCCAAATTCAAAACTCTCTGGAGCTACATGAACATCAGCTATGACAGATATATCAGAACTACTGATGATTACCATGTTGAAAGCGTTCAGAAAATTTTCAAGGCTCTCTATGACAAGGGGCATATCTATAAAGGCAAGTACTCCGGCAAATACTGCACTCCCTGCGAAAGCTTCTGGACTGAATCCCAGCTGGACGAAAACGGCTGCTGCCCTGAATGTCACAGACCTGTTGTCTTTGCTGAAGAAGAGGCTTATTTCTTCAAAATGTCTCCCTTCGCTGACCGCATCGAAAAGCTTCTCACTGAAACTGATTATCTCCAGCCTAAGACCCGTGCAGTTGAGCTTGTAAACAATTTCATAAAACCCGGTCTTGAAGATCTCTGCGTTTCCAGAACCTCTTTCACCTGGGGCATTCCCGTTACCTTCGACCCCGGTCATGTTGTGTATGTCTGGATAGATGCCCTTTCTAACTATATTACTGCTCTCGGTTATCTCAATGACGCTTACAGCGATTTCGATAAATACTGGCCTGCCGATGTGCATATGGTTGCTAAGGATATCATGCGCTTCCATGCAATAATCTGGCCGGCTATGCTCATGGCTCTTGACATTCCGCTTCCTAAGCATCTGGCTGTTCACGGCTGGATAACCTTCAACGGCGAAAAAATGTCAAAGTCCCTGGGCAACGTTGTTGACCCCTTCGTTCTCGGTGAACGCTATGGCTGCGATGCCATAAGATACCATATCCTCCGTGAAATGGCTCTCGGCGCAGACAGCTCTTTCTCCAACGAGATCATGATAAACCGTATTAATTCCGACCTCGCCAATGGCTTTGGCAACCTGGTATCACGCACAGTGGCTATGGCTGATAAATACTTCGGCGGCACTCTCCCCCAGGAGCGTGAAGCTGATGCCCTCGATGATGAGCTTAAAACTGCTGTCCTCGATGCTTTCGCTGCTGTTGAAAAGGCTATGGACGAGACTAAGCTGAAAAATGCTCTTGAAGAAATTTTCAAGGCTGTTGACCGTGCCAACAAGTATATCGACCAGACCGAACCCTGGAAGCTCGGCAAGGATGAGTCCAAAAAACCAAGACTTGCCTCCGTTCTCTATAATCTGCTGGATACGATCCGCATAATCTCTGCACTGCTTTCACCCTTTATGCCTTCAACTATGCCTAAGGTATGGGAACAGATAGGCGCTTCTGAGGACGATGTGAAGTATGATAAGCTTAATACATTTGGCGTTCTTCCGCTGAATGTGACCGTTCACAAGGGCGATATCCTCTTCCCAAGAATCGACATCGAAAAGGAAATTGAAGAGCTGAACTCCATTATCCAGAAAAATATGGAGGCTGCTCAGGCTAAGCTCTCCGGAGAAAAATCCCCTGAACCAGGAAAGTCCGAGGAGGATACACCTCTGCTGCCGGAGATCACTATCGACGATTTCGCTAAAATTGATATCAGAGTGGCTAAGGTTCTCTCCGCTGAAAAGGTTAAAAAATCTGACAAGCTGCTCTGCCTCCAGCTGGACGACGGTATGGGCGGCAGACAGGTGGTCTCCGGTATAGCCCAGTATTACGCTCCGGAAGACCTCATCGGCAAAAAGCTCCAGCTTATCGCTAACCTTAAGCCAGTAAAGCTCAGAGGTGTCGAAAGCTTCGGTATGATCTGTGCTGCGGATACTCCTGACGGCGTTAAGGTCATCTTCGTTGACGATTCAATTCCGGCGGGCTCAAAAATCAGATGATCCAAAAGGGACGTTTTTTGCGTCCCTTTTCTGCTGTAAAAATTAAACTTTTTTCTATTGCTTTTTTTCAGTTTTTGTTATATAATAATAATCAGTATTTTAATGTGATTGGGAGGAAACTATATGAGTGAATTAAAAATCGGTTTTGACAACGAAAAATATCTTAAAATGCAATCGGAGCATATCCGTGAGCGTATCGCTCAGTTCGGTGACAAGCTCTACCTGGAATTCGGCGGAAAGCTTTTTGATGATTTCCACGCTTCCCGTGTTCTGCCCGGCTTCAAGCCTGACAGTAAACTGCAAATGCTGCTCCAGCTTAAAGACGATGCGGAAATCGTTATTGTTATAAATTCAGATGATATAGAGAAAAACAAGGTCAGGGGCGATCTCGGTATCACCTATGATATCGACGTTATCCGCCTTTACAATGTATTTACTAAGATCGATCTGTATGTAAGCAGCGTGGTTCTCACCCGTTACGATAATCAGCCCACCGCCAATGCTTTCCAGAGCAGACTTGAATCCCTCGGCATCAAGGTCTACCACCATTACACTATCCCCGGTTATCCTTCTGATCTGGACAGAATAATCAGCGATGAAGGCTACGGCAAAAACGATTACATAGAAACCTCCCGCAAGCTTGTAGTTATAACCGCTCCCGGTCCCGGAAGCGGAAAAATGGCTACCTGTCTTTCACAGCTCTACCATGAGCATAAAAGAGGCATTGATGCTGGTTATGCTAAATTCGAGACCTTTCCTATCTGGAATCTCCCTCTCCGTCACCCCGTTAATATCGCTTATGAGGCTGCTACCGCTGACCTCAATGATGTTAATATGATCGACCCATTCCACCTTGAAGCCTATGGAAAAACTACTGTAAACTATAACCGTGACGTGGAAATATTTCCCGTGCTGAACGCTATGTTTGAAAATATCATCGGTGAATCCCCGTATAAATCACCTACTGATATGGGCGTTAATATGGCAGGCAACTGCATCGTTGATGATGATGTCGTATGCAAGGCTGCTAAGGACGAGATCCTCCGCCGTTATTATATCGGTCTGTGCGACAGGAAAAAGGGACTTATCTCAAAAGATGAAGTGCTTAAACTGGAGCTTCTCCTGAAACAGGCAAATGTTAAGCCCGGCGACAGAAAAGTCGTTGCTGCGGCTCTCAAAAGAGAAGAAGAAACCGGTGCGCCGGCTGCTGCTATGGAGCTTCCCGACGGTACTATCCTCACCGGCAGAACCTCTGAGCTTCTTGGTGCGGTGTCAGCTCTCCTGCTCAATGCCCTTAAGCATTTCGCTGGTCTGGCAGATGATGTGCTGCTGATGTCACCAAATGTCATCGAACCTATTATGAACCTCAAAGTCCAGCACCTCGGCAACAATAACCCCAGGATACATACCGATGAAACCCTCCTCGCACTTTCTATCTGTGCAAATACCGATGAAAATGCTAAAAAGGCTATGGATCAGATCTCAAGCCTCAGAGGCTGCGAAGTACACTCAACTGTTATCCTCTCACCCGTTGACGAGAGAATTTTCAAGCGCCTCGGTATAAATCTCACCTGTGAGCCTAAATACAGCAATTGAGCTGATTTTTAAAACCTGTATAATATTTAAGAGCACCAGCTGTACCGGTGCTCTTTTTTGTTTCATATTTATATATATAACGGTTTGCAATATGTTACCATTCCGTCATACTGCACTACAGTAACGTTGTTATCCTTGTTAACATAGTCAATTTTAACAACAAATTTTCCCTCGTTGGTATAATATACTCCATAGGTCTTGATATCCCAGCCTTTATCATGATATTCCTTTACACCATATGTATGGTCAATGGGAATATAGGCTATTCGTGCGGTATAATCAATGTTTATCCAGCTTCTCTCGATCGCATTTTTGAAGAAAGCCCATACGAATATTGCAATAGCTAATACTATCGCAATTATAAGTATCCATATCGGCGATATCATCTCGGCAGCACAAAAAAATAAAATTACTACTGCCATTCCAACCGCCACAGCTATCTGACCGTGATCAAAGTGCTTGTTCTGGTTCACAAGGTCGATCTCATCATCTGATATCATATTCCACTCCGGCGGCTTAGCTTCCTGAATTTTTCTCCTGTCATAGCTGTTAGGAGCGTTTATCCATATATACCCGAAAATGATCGTTCCCAGAAACGTGCCTATCATGACCTGCGTAATTACAAAATTTGAACAGCCAAATATCATCGTTCCGAAAAATGCAACACCCAGCAGCACCAGAAGCACAATAAATAAATATGTTCCGTAGCCGTTGAACGGACATACAGTCTTAAGCTTTTTCATTTTCATTTTAGTTCATCCTCTCGCATACTGATACTATATATTTTCCCCTGCGGAGTATGTACTGCCGGAAATCACAGTCCAGGTCAGTGATTATCTTTCCGCCTGAGAATAAAAACTCCGCTTCTGCCATTGGATAGCTTATTCCTATGCCAAGCATCTTCACATATGCTTCCTTCAGTGTCCACAGCCTGTAAAAAAGCTGCGGTCTTTCTTCCTCTGATACAGCCTCCAGCATTGCCTTTTCCTTTTCGCTGCAAACTCTTCTGACTACTCCGGGACGGTATTTTTTTACCGCTTCACAGTCGATGCCGCATTCTCTGCCGGATACTATACAGGCTGCTATCCCGCTGCTGTGACTGATATTAAAATGTATATCACTGCCGGGCAGATATGGTTTTCCCTGTTCACCGTATGAAAGTGCATCCTCGCTGTAGTCTATTCCCCTGACTCTCAGGCACTGACTAAGAAGACTGTGAGCGTGAGAATGATCCTGCTTTTTCGGCAGATCAATTATTGATATCATTATGACCGGTCTGCTGTTCATAGTTTTCTCCTGAGAAAATTCGCAATATCATCAGTTTCACCGTAAGTACGCAGCAGTGTATAACCCGTGTTCTTAAGCACCGCCTCCACAAATTCGTCACGCTCAATACGGTCACGCCGTGAATGTGTAGTGTCGTCCAGCTCGATCAGTGCTACTATATTTGTATGATAATCTGCCAGTACAAAGTCTATGTGCTTGGATTTTATTTTGTTAAAACACTCCATCCACATGGGATTTACCGACTTTGGCTTCGGTTCGATCAGATCAGCCAGCCGCACCTTTGTGAATATCTGAAGATCATACTCATCTGCAACAGGTCTCAGCTTAAGATAAAAGCCATACTCTCTGTCTGTGAGTATGTTTATCGGCTGGTACATCTCTGTTATATCCGGCTTCCGGAATTTCTTCATCAGCCAGATAACAAGTATCACAGCTGCAATTATCAGCACCAGCGCTGCTATAGTGTTTCCGTTCAAAACTGACCTCTCTTTTCTTTTGTCAGCACCGCAAAGCCGTCAGGTGTGCTTTTGTGCGGTGATGCTCAGACTGCTTTATGATATATACTCTCTATATATCGTATTCATACTTACACGGTAATTATTATTATACCATACCCGGCATTTCCAGTCAATATAATTAAGATATATTGACACCTGATCTTTATTATGGTATAGTTTATTCTGAGGTGATGAAAATTGACAGAGGAATTTATAATACTCAGCAGCGGTCTGCTCCTGAAATATAACGGAACTTCCAGTAATGCCGTTGTTCCAGACGGTGTTAAAAAAATCGCTAAAAGCGCTTTCTCCGGCAAAAATAATATCCGCTCCGTTATCCTGCCGCCAAGCGTTACAGATATCGCTGATTTTGCTTTTTTTAAGTGTATTTCCCTTGCTTCTGCCGTCATTCCTGACAGCGTCGAAAATATCGGAGACTTTGCTTTTTCCGGCTGCGAAAACCTCGATTCCGTTAATATTCCCGTCAGATTGAAAAGTATCCGGAATTTCGTTTTCTCCGGCTGCGAAAAACTCTCCGCCGTTTCAATTCCCTACGGTACGGTAAGTATCGGTAATTTCGCCTTCTCAAGCTGTTTCGCACTCACCTCCGTCACAATACCCGAAACTGTTGTCACCATAAGTGAAAACGCTTTCTCCGGCTGTTCAAATCTCTCATCAGTTACTGTGCCGGATAAATTCTATAATTCTATTGATACTATCTTCGCCGATACACCCTGGCTAAAAGACAGACATAACCGTCAGGCTTCCAGCTTTAAACTCTACGGCAGATGCCAGCACTGCGGCGGTGAATTCAAAGGTTTTTTCACTCAGAAATGCTCCAGATGCGGCCGTAATAAGGATTATTGAACAATTATCCCCTCTTTTAATTTTCCCCCGCTGATTCATTGACAACAGGATATTATTATGATATAATATGTATTATAATTATCTTTATTTTAATGAAAGAAGGCTAATCATGGCAAAAGATAAAAAATTAGTTACAGAGATCACCTCTATGGACGAGGATTTCGCTCAGTGGTATACCGATATATGCAAAAAAGCTGAGCTTATCGAATACACCAGCGTTAAAGGCTGTATGGTGATCCGTCCTTACGGCTACGCTATCTGGGAAAATATCCAGAAAATCCTCGACGGTATGTTCAAGGAGACTGGACATGAAAATGTTTGTATGCCTATGTTCATCCCCGAAAGCCTGCTCCAGAAAGAAAAAGACCACGTTGAAGGCTTCGCTCCCGAAGTTGCCTGGGTTACCTACGGCGGCGGCGAAAAGCTCGAAGAAAGACTTTGCGTCCGCCCTACCTCCGAAACCCTCTTCTGTGAACATTACGCTAATATCGTTCATTCCTACAGAGATCTCCCAAAACTCTATAACCAGTGGGTAAGCGTCGTTCGCTGGGAAAAAACTACTCGTCCTTTCCTCCGTTCAAGAGAATTCCTCTGGCAGGAAGGTCATACTATCCATGCTACCGCTCAGGAGGCTGTTGAAGAAACTGAGCGTATGCTGAATGTATATGCTGAATTCTGCGAAAAATCTCTGGCAATGCCTGTTGTTACCGGCGCTAAAACTGAAAGCGATAAGTTCGCCGGCGCTGTTACTACTTATGCTATCGAAGCACTCATGCACGATGGAAAAGCTCTCCAGGCTGGTACTTCCCATTACTTCGGCGACGGCTTCGCTAAAGCTTTCGATATTCAGTATACCGATAAGGAAAACAAAAGAGTTTATCCTCATCAGACCAGCTGGGGCGTTACTACCCGTCTGATCGGCGCTGTTATTATGACCCACGGCGACAACAGCGGTCTTGTGCTTCCTCCGGCTGTTGCTCCTGTACAGGCTGTTATCGTTCCTATCGCTCAGCATAAAGAGGGCGTTCTCGATAAGGCTAACGAGATCTATGCAAAGCTTAAGGCTCAGGGCATAAGAGTTAAGCTCGATGACAGCGATAATTCTCCTGGCTGGAAATTCTCTGAATATGAGATGAAGGGCGTTCCTGTCCGTATTGAGATCGGTCCGAAGGATATTGAAGCCGGTCAGTGCGTTGTTGCTGTAAGATTCAGCGGTGAGAAAAGAACCGTTTCTCTTGAAAATGACTTTGACACCCTGACTGAATCTATCAAACTGCTCCTCGAAAAAGAGATCCCTGAAGGTATGTTCAACAAGGCTCTCGAAAACCGCACTAACCGTTCCTATGAGTGTACCTCTTTGGACGAGATCTCCAAAACCCTCGAAGAAAAAGGCGACGGCTTCGTTTATGCTATGTGGTGCGGCGATGAAGCCTGCGAGGACGAGGTTAAGGAGAAAACCGGCGTAGGTTCACGCTGTATCCCCTTTGCTCAGAAACAGCTCTCAGATGTTTGTGTCTGCTGCGGAAAACCTGCAAAGTATATGGTTTGCTGGGGCAAGGCTTATTAATAATCAGAAATTATTTATAAAAAACTAAGACTGTACTCCGTTTATGAAGTACAGTCTTTTTTTGAGTAAATTAATGGAATGAAGGCGGCTGATTGTTGTTGGTATTCTTTTTGGCAGCGATCTTCCCATAAAGCACAACTGCTGCTGCAATTACGAGAATCACTATTGCCCATACTGGTATACCGTTGAAAATGCTTGCTTTCTGGAGAATATATGTATTGCTTCCGTGTGTAACCTCCAGGTTCTTTCCCTTATTGATAGATCTTACGGTAACATCAGTTGAGATTCCGATGCTGTTTTTTACTTCAAATGTCATAACATCATTATTGATCTTGACATTACTCACTTTTAACTCTCTTAGGCTTTCGGAATACTCCACATCTTCGCCTTTGATTTTCATCTCGCAAAGGGTACTGACCATGCCTGCATTTTCAATTGCATCATATGAATTGCTCAAAGTACCGCCGTATGTATCTACTTCAGCCTCTTCACACTCCCACTTGCCGTCAAAATCTGCTTTGCCGCAGGAAGTGAATGATATTATCATCATGCAAAGCATTGAGATTATCATAAAAATTTTCTTCATATAGAATTACCTCACATTATTCTGATTAAATTTTATGCTGAGTAACTCAGGCGGTATTTCCTCCTGTTTTTTTCGCTGCACTGATGCCCCTATGTTGTCAATAGCACCTGATATGCCGCCGCCTTTAAAGCTGACAGCTCTTTCTTTGAACTTAGTATTCGGGTCAAACTGCAAAAAAGTCTTTTCAACTGCTGTGAGAAAAACATTCATATCAAGAACATTCACAGGAATATCATATTTATTGGCATCATAAGATGTGAACTTCACGGAGTACATAGGTCCGTCATCCTTATTGTGTCTAACAAGCTGTGCAGTCCACTTCGAACCTTTATAATTTACTATTGAGTTATAACTACCAGAGGAATTACACACACCTGCATCATTTATTGCAAGTGACATAGAACTGCAAAAGCCGTCAAAATCAGTGATATTGCAGTACAGAAATTCCTCCTGAGTATAGAATTTGTTTCTGGATATGATCTTTCCTGCTGTAAGCAGCTCCTTTTGCTTTTTTACATTTTGCATTCCAAGCACGACTCCAATGCCAATAGCTACTATTATTATAATTACGGCGAATGTCATATATTAATCCTCCTTCTGAACATTTGGTACCTCTGCTGCAAAATACCACGCATCTTCAATATAAATGAGATAGGCATACATCTGTTGCTCTGTCGACGTTCCGCTCGGCATATTAGCCTTTATTTCATCACTCAGAATATAGTTGAAGGTAAGGTCAGCCAATACCTTGTCTTTTTCAACTTCTTCAATTGAGTTTATTGTAATTGAGATCTGTGGCATTCCGCCCTCTATCATGCTGTCACCAAATAAATTTGTTAATCCTCCCATGCCCTGTAAAATTGTTCTTACATCTATTCCGCCCAATAATGCTCCGCCTAACTCCATCATGCCTGCATACATATCCTGAATACTCGGCTCATAGCATTCAAGCATAGTCTCCATATCGTAGTTATTGAATGATGTTTCAAGCTTGCGAACTGTCTCCTCCGGCTTTGGTCTGCTTGAACATGAACAGAACAATGCCGAAACCATAAGGCAGACCAGAGTTAACGCTGTCAGTGTTTTCTTCATGACCATCTCCCCTTTTCTTATATTTATGATAACTGTACATTTTTTTACTCAGAATCGCTCTTAACAGAGCTAAAAGAATAAAAATGTATTATTGTTATTATAGCACATATTTTCATAAAAGTCAACAAAAAAAGTAGCATAAATTTTTGTATATGATGCAAATTTGTGTTTAAAATTTGATTCAATATTATGCACACAGCTCACCATAAACAAACATTCCCCGGCAGAGCCGGGGGGGTTCTAAATACAAAAAGGCTGTACTCCATTGTGAAGTACAGCCTTTTCGTTATTACCAGATCACTGCTGAATGACTGTGGATATAAAA